>NZ_JADCNK010000016.1:0-127676 GCF_014947265.1 Pedobacter sp. MR2016-19 | reverse complement strand
CAGTAAAGTAGGCTAAAACTTGCAAAAAAAATAAGATTCTTCGCTGCGCTCAGAATGACAAACCCATTCTATTGCGCTAAACTTTCAAATTCTTCTTCAGTCAATTCAATTTCTGCGGCTTTTAAATTTTCTTTTAAATGTTCTACAGATTTTGTTCCAGGAATTAAAAGGATATTTGATGACCTTTTTAATAACCAGGCTAAAGCAATCTGCGCGGTGGTAGCGTTATGTGTATCGGCAATCGCTTTAATCTTATCGGCTAACTTATGCGGACCAGAAGCTAACGGAAACCAGGGAATAAAAGCCAGACCTTGTTCTGCTGTAAAATCCAAAACACGCTCCCATTGTCTGTTACTAAGGTTGTATAAATTTTGAACAGAAACAATAGGAAGAATATCCTGCACCTGTTTAATCTGATCGATAGTTACTTCTGATAAACCCACATTTTTTATTTTACCTTCTTTCACGGCTTCTACCACAGGTGCCAGGGTTTTGGCAACATCCACATTGGGATCAATACGGTGCAGTTGCCATAAATCGATTGAATCTACTTTTAAACGCTGTAAACTTCCTTCAATATCTTGTCTGATTTTTTCTGGTGCACCATTAGGCACCCAATTGTTTGGACCTGGTCGATCAAAACCGCCTTTAGTGGCTATAAAAAGACCTTTTTGAAAAGGTGATAAAGCATCGGCAATAAGCGTCTCGTTAAATTTTGGTCCATAAGCCTCTGCAGTATCAATAAAATTAACGCCATTCGCCACTGCTTCGCGCAAAACCGTGATTGCATTTTCCCGGTCTTCTACTTCGCCAAAAACACCATTACCGGTTAATTGCATTGCGCCATAGCCTAAGCGGTTAACTTCTAATTCGCCAAATTTAAATGTAGTTTTTCCCATTTTATTTCAGATATGATGATAAATTCAATGATAAAGATAACCGCAGGCAGATGGCATTGTTTGCAAAATGAATTTTATGATAAATAAATGAACAAAGGGTAAAAGGGCTATTGTAAGGTGGTTGCTGGTTGTAACGATAAACTGTTCACAGATCAAAAAAGAAAAGTTATCATTGTAATGCATACGCTAATAGCGATCGTTGTAAGATTGCTTCGTCGGCTGAAAAAGCCTTCTCGCAATTGACGATACCGAAAGGTATTTAACGCTGAATAGAAATGGGCTTAGCAGCTATAAAGATTCTTCACTGCGCTACCATTGACATTATTTTACAAATATATACTAATCAGCGTTTTAACTGCTTTCGCATTTCCATCCAACTAGGCCATAGTACGGTATCCCCGTTCCACTTAAACCCGGCCTAACAAATTTTTCGGGCTGCACTGCCTAAGCCAACATACTAGCTTCGAAAGAAAAATTTTCAGCCGGCAGTTTTTGTTTCTTTTTGATGCCAAAAAGAAAGAGCCCTTCGGCGGCGGAGAGCCGAGGCAAGACCAAGCAGTAGGAAAAGGGAAACGATTGTACGTCACTCATATTGATTCTATACAATAAATTATCACTCAGAATGACAAAAAAAAGGCTGCTCCGATTTGGAACAGCCTAACTAGATTTATAAGGATAATAATGAGATTATAGCAATTTAACTATCTCCATCCGCCACCCAGAGCATGATAAATATCTACTACAGCATTTAACTGTTGTTTTTTAGTTTCGATCAGCTCTAATTTCGATTGTAATGCATCGCGTTGGGTCATCAATACCTCAAAATAATCGGCTCTGGCAGATTTAAACAAATCGTTCGAAATATCAATCGACTGCGTAAGTGCAGCAACCTGTTTCGATTTCAGATCATAGCTTTTCTGCAGATTGCTAATTTTTGACAACTGATTGGCGACTTCAATATAACCATTTAAAATGGTTTTTTCATAATCAAAAACTGCCTGCAACTGCTTGGCATTTGCTGTTAAATATTCAGCCTTTATAGCATTTTTATTTATCAGTGGCCCGGCTAAATCTCCGGCTAAAGAATAAATTAAAGATTCTGGTGTTCTTAATAAATATGAAGGATTAAAAGCCTGATAACCAATTGCAGCGGAAATACCCAATGATGGATAAAACTGTGCTTTAGCTACTTTAACATCCAATTTAGCAGCGGCTAGTTCATACTCCGCCTGTTTAATATCCGGACGGTTAGCCAATAACTGTGAAGGTAAACCTGTTTGTACAGTTGGCGGAACCAGATCTGTAAAATTAGATTTGTCTCTGACGATCGGTTGAGGAAAACGGCCCAGCAGGAAATTAATTTTGTTCTCCGTTTCAGTAATATCTTGCTGAATATCAAACTCCAAACTTTTCGAACTTAATACCTCAGCCTCAAATTTACGTACGGCAAGTTCGTTAACCCTGGAGGCCTGTTTCTGGATTTTCATCAACTCCAATGCATTGCTTTGCAGTTCGATCGTTTTTTTTACCGTCTCCAACTGATTATCAGAAGCTAACAATTCATAATACGAATTGGCCACTTCGGCAATTAAATTGGTAATTACGAAATTCTTACCTTCTACTGTCGAAAGGTAGTGGTTAATAGCTGCTTTTTTAGAATTACGCAGTTTATGCCAGATATCCGCTTCCCAGTTGGCCTGTAAACCGAAGTGATAATCAGGCAATACTTCTGGCACACCTTTGCCTGGCGTAATTTCTGTAGAAGCATCGCCGGCACCCGAACTGGTGTAACGGCCCACTTTATCAAATCCGGCACCAGCGCCATAGGTTACGCTTGGTAAAAGTTCTCCTTTTCTGGCCTTAATTTCATTTTTGGCAATTTCAATATCCTGAAGCGTAATATTCAGCTCCTGGTTATTTTTAAGTGCAGTATCAATCAGGTTGATCAGGTTAGGATCTGTAAAAAAGTTACGCCATTGAATACCAGCTGTACTTACTGTATCCTGTGAGCCATTAAAGCTCACAGGTACATTTTTATTTTCGGCACGTTGGGCTACTTCCGGTAGCTTACAGGCGGTATATGCTGCGCATATTAACACCAATCCAAGGCCTTTATAAAGATTATTCTTAAACATTATTCTCAATTTCTTCAGTTAACGGATGTTCTTCTTCAATTTTGATGAGCTTGTGTTTAGCTGCAATTGTTCCGAATATATAATATAACCCAGGGATCACGATTACGCCGAAAATGGTACCGAAAAGCATACCACCCGCAGCAGCCGAACCAATGGTACGGTTACCGATCTTGCCAGGTCCTGTTGCAATCATCAAGGGGATCAAACCTGCGATAAAGGCAAAAGAGGTCATTAAAATCGGACGGAAACGCACACTTGCGCCTTCCATTGCCGCTTTAAGCACTGTTGCCCCCTGACTTTGGCGCTGCGTAGCAAATTCCACAATCAGCACCGCATTTTTACCCAATAATCCGATCAACATTACCATGGCCACCTGTGCATAAATGTTATTTTCCAGTCCCAATAATTTAAGGAAGAGGAATGCGCCAAAAATACCGGCCGGTAGAGAGAGGATTACCGAAAGTGGCAAAATGAAACTTTCATACTGTGCGGCCAAAACCAGGTACACGAAACCTAAACAGATCAGGAAAATGTAAATGGCCTCGTTGCCTCTTGATACCTCATCTTTAGAAATACCAGCCCAATCGATACCAAATCCCCTTGGCAAGGTTTTCTGCGCTACCTCGGTAATGGCTTTAATGGCTTCACCAGAACTATAACCTGGAGCTGCCTGCCCGCTGATCTCAGAAGCATTGTACATATTGTGCCTGGTAATCTCCGACAAACCATAAACCCGGCGCATTTTGATAAAGGCCGAGAAAGGCACCATTTCATCGCGGCTGTTTTTAACCGAAAGTTTTAAAATATCCTCTGGCAAAGCCCTGTATTGAGGTAAGGCCTGTACAATTACCTTATACTGACGATCGTACTTAATAAAACTGGTCTCATAATCGCTACCCACAAAAGTAGACAAGGTATTCATCGCATTATCAATGCTTACCCCTTTTTGTTGTGCAATATCGTTATCAACATCCAACATGTATTGTGGGAAACTGGCACTGTAGAAAGTAAACACAGATGATAACTCTTTGCGTTTGTTCAGCTCTCGCACAAAATCATTGGCAACGGTTTCCATTTTTTTGTAATCTCCGCTACCTGCTTTATCCAGTAAACGGAGTTCGAAACCACCCGCAGCACCATAACCCGGAACCGCTGGTGGCTGGAAAAATTCGATGGTTGCACCAGGTATGGATTTTGATTTCTGCTCCAGTTCTTCAATAATTTCTTGTGCAGAGTGCTTACGTTCGCTCCAATCTTTCAGGTTAATTAAACAGGTACCCGAGTTAGATCCTGTACCTTCGGTAAGGATTTCATATCCGGCCAAAGATGAAACCGATTTAACACCATCAATGTCTTCGCACATTTTCTGCAATTTCTCAGCAATCTGGTCGGTACGTTCCAAAGTAGATCCCGGAGGTGTTTGGATAATGGCATATACCATTCCCTGATCTTCGTTAGGAATAAATCCTGATGGCACACTTCCACTTAATCCCCAAACACCCAAACAAAAGGCAACCAATATACCAAAGGTTAATATCCTGCGGCTTACCACTTTGCTCAATACCAGTTCATATTTACCTGAAAGTTTGTTAAAACCATTATTAAAACCATCCAGGAAACGGTCGATAATGGTTTTCTTTTTGGTTGAACCGTGATTGTTCTTTAACATAATGGCACATAATGCCGGCGTAAGCGTTAAAGCCACAATACCCGAAAGGATAATTGCCGTTGCCATGGTAATGGAGAACTGACGGTAGAAAATACCCACCGGACCAGACATAAATGCTACCGGAATAAATACCGATGCCATCAAGAAGGTAATCGCAATAATTGCTCCACCAATCTCTTTCATGGCCTGCTGTGTAGCTTTTAGGACCGAAAGATGCCTATCGTGCTCCATCTTGGCATGCACCGCCTCAATTACCACAATTGCATCATCAACTACCACCCCAATGGCGAGTACTAATGCAAACAAGGTGATTAAGTTAAGCGTAATGCCAAAGAACTGCATAAATACAAATGTTCCGATCAACGATACCGGTACAGCAATGGCCGGGATAAGGGTTGAACGCCAATCGCCCAGGAACAGGAATACTACTAAACCTACCAGGATAAAGGCCTCAACTAAGGTATGGATTACCTTTTCGATAGATGCATCCAGGAATTTGGAAACGTCGTAACTGATTTCGTAATCTAAACCTTTAGGAAATGATGCCGATTTAATCTCAGCCATTTTAGCTTTAACATCTTTAATAACCTGGCTGGCGTTACTGCCATAAGATTGTTTTAAAACAATCGCAGCAGATGCTTTTCCGTTTAAGGTAGAGTATAAATTGTAAGCTGAAGCACTAAAATCTACATCAGCCACATCTTTTAAATGGAGCAACTGGCCATCAGGTGTAGCCCTAACCACAATATTTTCGTAACCCTCTTTGGTACTGAAACGGCCTGAATATTTTAATACATATTCAAAAGCCTGCGAACGTTTACCCGAACTCTCTCCTGTTTTACCTGGCGAGGCCTCCAGACTTTGCTGTTCAAGGGCTGTCATTACTTCATCAACAGAGATTTTATAAGCCTGCATGCGGTCAGGCTTTAACCAAATACGCATGGCATAATCCCTATCACCCAAAATATCGGCAAAACCTACACCATCAACCCTTTTAAGCTCGGAAAGCAAGTTGATATCGGCATAGTTATACAAGAAATTCTGGTTTATTTTAGGGTCTTTACTATACAGGTTGATATACATCAACATGTTAGACTCTTCGCGTGTGATTTTTACGCCCTCGCGGATTACCAGAGGAGGAAGCTTATTGGTAACGGCAGCTACACGGTTCTGTACGTTAAGCGAAGCCTGATTGGGATCGGTACCTAAATTAAATACCACCTGTATAGATGCTTCACCATCATTACCGGCATCAGATGCAATATATTTCATTCCCGGTACACCGTTAAGTGCACGCTCAAGTGGAATAATTACTGATTTAATCAACAATTCGTTATTCGCTCCAGGATATTCCGCAGTAATATTTACTTTGGGAGGAGATATGGTAGGAAACTGTGTAACGGGCAGGTAGCTAATGGCCAACACCCCCAAAAACACAATAACAAGTGATATTACGATAGAAAGGACGGGCCTTTGTATGAATTTACTAAACATAAATTAAGTATAGAGGGTTTAGATTATTCTGTTTTCAATCTCAATTGTTTCAACACTTCCTGAGGTTGCTGGAATTTAAAGGCAATTTTATCATCATCTTTAACCTTTTGGACACCTTCAAGCAAAATCTTATCTTCAACGGTAATGCCGTCACCAACAATGTATAAATCTGGAAGATCGCCTGCAATGGTAATCACCCTTGAGTGTACTTTATTGTTTTTATCAACTACAAAAACATAGGTTTTATCCTGAATATCATAAGTGGCCTTTTGTGGGATAATGATGGCATTTTTTAAAGGAACAACCATATGGATTTTACCGGTTTCGCCATTCCTAAGCAGGTTATCGCTATTATTAAACCTTGCCCTGAAAGCAATATTTCCTGTCTCATTATCAAATTCGCTTTCAATAATTTCTACTTTACCTTTCGCTTTTAGAAATTCGCCGTTCGCCAATAATAAGCTTACTTCTTGTTGGGTTTTTGCTTTTGTAGCACTCTGATAGTTTAAGTATTCAGGTTCTGATACATTGAAGTATGCAAAAACCTGACTGTTATCTGACAGGCTGGTTAACAAAGCACCTTCATCAACCAAACTACCCAGTTTTAAAGGAATACGGTCGATGGTGCCATCAAATGGCGCTCTGATTTCGGTGTTAGACAAATGGAATTTAGCCAAAGAAGTTTCGGCATTAGCCGATTGCAGTTTGGCTTTGGCCATAGCAAGCTCATTTTTAGAAACGATATTTTTATCTGACAGTAATTTGGTGTTTTCCAGTTCAATTTCTGCCGATTTAGTTTCAGCCTGTGCTTTTAGCAACTCAGATTGAGCTGCCTTAGGCATAATCTTAAACAACAGCTGACCTGCTTTTACATGCTGGCCTTCATCTACATAAATATTTTGGAGATAACCCTTTTCCTGGGCTCTAACTTCTATGTTCCGAACGGATTTAATCTGCGAAACATATTCTTTGGTAAAGGAAGTATCCATCCTTAACGGAGTGGTTACTGCATAAGTAGCTACTTCTTCCTTTTCTTCTTTCTTCGAGGTGCAACCTGTTACGTAAAGCAAAGTACACAAGCCTAAGCACATGAGAACTCTTTTCATTTTTTTTCGTTAATGGTTTTAATCTGATTTATTTTTTCTTTAATTAGTTTTCATTGGCAATCAATTTATAATGAAAAGCTATCTACGACCGGTTTGCAGATACTTAATTGATTTCAATAAATTGTGGTTACGCAATGATTTAATTCGAAGGCGAAATAAATACAGATTTATGAAGTTATAATGAAGTTGAACTTCAGGTTTCCATTCTGAAAATCGTGGTTTAGCGCATAAAGAGGTGATTTATAACTACAAACAGCAGATATTGGATACTTTTTTAACTAATGAAGCAATTAATGATTCTTTTAGATGAATAAATTGGCATTTTCACAAAAAAGATGCTAGTTTTTATTGTAATTGAATATTTCCGGTATAGTGAAGAAAAAGGTTTTATGACTGTTGAACTACATGAAATGAATTAATCAATTGGAAAAAGCGGGCCAGGTCCAGTTTATTATCGCCGAGCACTCCCCTCCGCACATCTGCTATCCGGGAGCCAGCATTTTATCAGTTTGATGAAGATGACATATCATAAATAGGTTACGAGGATATGAAGCAATTACCCTCAAGAAATCCTTTTTGGATATCCGCAGCTTTACCTTCGTCATTTAACAAACAGTTGAAATAAAACAACACTAGTCAACATAAAAAAATTAAGTCATTAAAAATAAAACACTTAGCAACAAATATTATATTATTTTAAACGATAATTATCCGGCACCGTAGGCAAGCATTACCTTTGCAAAAAATACCATAATGAACAATACCCAATCAAAAGCGCTAGAACTTGTTGTAGGCATTATAAAAGATACCATTGGCGATATTAAAATTGAACAAACTTCTGCAAGCTCCGTTACCCTAAAAGACGGTAACGCCACTATACAATTAACACAACAGGCAGGTGAAAATGCAGATAAAGAAACGGTTGTAATCCTGGACCCGAAAGACATTATTTACAGCGAAGACCTTCTTCCGGAGCTAAATGACCTCACTTCGGTTACGGTAATTATAAACGGTTTGGATATAGAAACACACCTTGTTTTTCAAGCGGTAAGAGATTGTTTTGATCAGATCAGCAACAGTTACGAATTTTTGAAAATCTTTGAAAAAGACGTGATCAGAATAAAAAGCGGATTTAAATTCGGAAGCCATGCTTTTGTACTCAATGTACTGAATGAAAAAGACCAGATTGCTATCAGTACAGAATTTGCAGCATCATTTGATGCAGCGGTTAGAAAAACAGTTGAAACAGATGTGATCAAAGTACAAAAAGCCATTAATAAAATGGTAAAAGAAGACGGCGCGTTTTAATTGTCCGCTTTTTTAAATAAAAAATAACAAATATTTCGATAGCCCTGTGCGAAAAAGCATGGGGTTATAGAAACCCGGTTGTTTTATACATTTCATCCTGGTGGGCATGTTTATCCATCAATAACCGACGGGATGGTAGTTAAGTTTTATTAGGGTATTAAAAAGCGGTATATAGTGCTGAAAATTTATTTAACCGTTGTCCAGCCATCTGCATCTGGTTGACTTGTTGGTTTGGCCGCAGCTTTATTTGCCAATTGCTGAGCCCTAACAACTTTTAAACGTACTAACTGCGCTTGCTCATTTGTGATTCTGGCAGAGCATACTTTATATTATAGCGATTATTCCATCAACGCTAAAACATCATAAAGAGTAATCCAATAAATGCCCGTAGCTTCCATAGCAACCGTGGTTATTGAACATTCCTTTAAACAGGCGCTCAATTCTCTATAACAAGAAGTAAAAGTACGGAAGTTTCTCTCGCACTGGTTTTCTACAGAGACATAAACATAGTCAAAAGATCTCTCCACTCCGCGTTGCTCTGGAGACGCAATCGATAGATACCAAAGTCACTTATTAAAATAGCCTTTAATTACCGAGAAAAGGTAAACCAGAATTACCCAACCCGCGATCATAAATTTAGGCCATGCAATAAAATCTGTTCGCCAAAATTCAGCCAGATTTCCAGGGTGGTGGAAACTGTGTAGCAGTCTGACATTCTCAATAACATCCAATGAGCCAATTAAGAAGGCCAGAAATAAATTAAACCGTAGCAATTCATTTAGCCAATTCGTTTTTTCTCTTTGCATTTGCGCATTAGACAGGGTCATGATGAGCAATACATAGACCAAAATAAATAGAAAATCGAGGTGTGTATTCTTTTGTGCGAGGTTTAAAAGTGTTTGGTCGCCATACAGCGTGTCGCTCCAAAGCGAAACGATCTCCGTTCCTGTATCTTTATTGGCAAGTTCCAGGCTAATGATTCCTTTGCCGCTGAATTGCTGAAGTATATTTCCCTGAAAAGACATTACACCACAAACGATAACAAATGCTAAAATTAATATCTTTTTCATTGCTGGCCTCCTTCCTGTTGTTTTAAAACTTTTACAACTGCAGTTCCATTTTTATTTGGATTATTAATGCAATGAATAAAGGCTGCCGCTGTTTTTTTGAAATGCTGGGGTAAGGGATGCAATTCATCTGTCCAGCCATTTTTACCAACTGATCCTCTCGAATCGATATGGAACACCCGGTTCTCACCCAACATGTCGGTAAAAATGCGGCCAATATCAATCATCATTTCATTAAAGAGGTAAATCATGGCATAAACAATTTTGCGCTGATCCTCAGGATCGTAAATACCTCTGAGCTGCAAGGGCGTTTTTAGCCATCCGCCATGTCCGAGAAAGGTCCGTGCGAACAGCCGATACCATTTGAGCGGATTATATCCTGCTATCTTTTTATCGCTTGGAATGGCGTAATCATAACCTTGCGTAATAATCTGTATGCCCGGAAATTTACCTTTTTCAGGCCTGCCTTTACCCCCGGTAAGAATCCCATTTATAATAAAGTAATATTGGAGTTGAAAAAAGGCCAGCAAAGCATAAAAATCTTTGGATATGAACTGAATACCCCGCTTAAAATCTTCCGGTTTGTCGGGCGGATTGGCTGCATTTTGACAGAGGTATTTTGCAAAGGCACTATGTTCAAATTCGTTAGAATCTCCTTTATGTGTAACCATTGCTGCTATTCTCCTGTTTCCAACCAGATCGTTACCTCCCCCGCTAATGATAAATACATCGGGTTGGAGTGTAGAAAGCTGTTCCACATATTTTTTGGCACTAAGCATATTCATCAGCCAATCCCCTCCTGAGGCGAGGCTATAAACAGCGATATTCTCTTCCATAGCAACCCAATCGATTACATCACTTAAAAGAATAGGATAATTGAACCAGGAATCGCCCTCTACCACCACTACCCTATTTTTAAGACCATTGTGCTTAGCCGTATGTTTACGGAAATTATTTTTCACTTTTTTTATAAAGCGGGTATTACGCTGGCTGTTTTTTAATGCATCTACTTTAGCCATAACTGGCGCTAATGCGGCTATCTTCCGTACTTGCTCCAGATTAAGATCATAGATGTGCTGAATAATCCCAGAGAGATCAAACTCATTAATCTCAGGCCGCAGCGCAACAAGTTCGCCCTCTGTAATTTGGTTATTGAGCAGTTTTTGGATCAGACAATCCTTTTTATCCGGATCCATGGGTTCATGATCGTTGGTCATAGCATTTTCTTTGGTTTATTTTGTAATATAAATTACCTAAAATTTATTTCCATAAAGCTGAGCATCTCCTGCTCATAAACTTCTCTACAATTTCTTCTCCTGAGATCAGCTTGCCGGGTAAATCTGCAACAGCAATATTCATGAGTTGAAAGATTTTAGATAAAATAGCCCATAAGGCAAACAAAAAGTCCACTTGGGGATATACTGAATAATACTAAATCAATTGAAAAATATACAACGCTCTACCGAAGATAACTGTTCGCTTTAACCTACAGCGCTCATTTTATCGAATAAGTAAATATAACGGATCACCTGGTAGTTTCCAATATATAAGTACATTTGTAAACAATTGCAATTGCATATTATCAGCAATGGTTCAAGCAGGTTTTCCGGAATAAAGTAAGTCAATCCTTAACATTTACGAAACATAATACTTACATTAGAGCATTATTTTAGCAAACACAAACCAGCCTTTCTTTGTTTATAAGCAGATTAAAGCGGCACAACATGGAAAACGAAATACAATCTGAAAGGGATATCCAATGCGAATTCCTGAATATTTTTAAATTTATATGGGCAGCTTGTGGCATAGCACCACTAGGTGAAGCGCCGGGCAATCCGGAACCAGAAAATACAAATTCTTAAACGGGCATAGAAGTATTAGTATTAACTTATAATTGACCTTAACTTCAGAGCAGGCAAATATGAGGTTACACCTTTTTGCCAGATTAGATAACCTTGGCGAAAACGAAGGATTGATTTGACATTACCAGAAATTTGGATTTGATTTTTTTTTGCGGCTAATACTGATCAGCTTCCGGCACATTAACATCAATAGCAAGTTAGTTTATTCGAAATGCCAATTAATGCTGAATATAACACTGAGCCTAATAATATTCAGCTTGGTCCATTTGCATATTCATCATTTAAAATTCCTTTATAAAAGCATAAAACATGTAGGATAACAATTTCTATCCTTAATTATTAGTGTTTTTTTTAAATAAAAAACTGGTTAGATTGGTTTTAAGTCACCGGTAAAAATTAAATTCCTATCTCAATCGCATTTTTTTTACAAAAAAAAACATTTTTTCTAATCCAAATGCTTCATCGTAGTTTCAGACTTGTAAAAACCACCACAATTAATTGACTACAAACCAGTTGTAATTAACAAAATTAAAACAATTTAAAAGACGATAATCGGCTTTTGATTAAAGGCGTATCAGTAGAAATACAGGTGATTAAATTTATGCAAAAAGCGCCTTTAAACAGCTTTAAAGTGTATTAAAAATTAATATTAAGAGTGTTTTTTAATATTTTTTTTTTAATTACTTTCGACCGTATAACCCAAATAACTGACACATTCGAACTACACAATAAATCAAACCTAATCTCTATAGGCAATTGATTTATTATGCCAAAATTTATTAAAACGGCCTGAGCCTTTAATGAATTATTAGATCCATGTTTAAGCCATATATGGGTTCCAACAGTTTATTTATGATCAGGGCATTTCTGGTGTTTTTATTTAGCGGGTTACTGGGATTAATATTGCTCTGCTCAGCAAATATTGCATTTGCACGCCATGAAATTAAAACCATAACAAACGCTGGCGCTAATAATTTATCCTTTCCTTTTTCTTCAAAAACCAGCACAAACACTGTAAAACGTTTATCGGCAAGTAGCTATTCTAAACATTACATTGCGCCTGCCCCATGGCAATATTGGAGTAAAGCCAATGAAATTGTTATTACATCAGATATCGGCACTGTTACCGGAACAATATATAAAAGCGATGGTACTGTTGTTACAACCTTTACTTGCGCTCAAGGAACGCCTTTTGTTTATCGCTTTAACGGAATACCTAAAGACGTACCTGCGCATGAATTAAATAAGGTGCTGAGCGGGGCCGGATTAATAGTAGAGGCTACCGGATCTATTTCAGTGAATTTAAGAAATGTAGCATCTGATAATTTGGGAAATGACGGCTCGGATACAGACATTAAGGGTAACGCCTCTCTTTTTAGCTTTGGTGATGCGGCAATTGGAACCTCCTTTCGTGTAGGTTACTATCGGGATGGTGATCTTGCAAATAATGCGCATCCACCGATTTATAGCATTATGGCCATTGAAAATAACACGATTGTTAAAATAGCGGGTGTAGCAAAGGCAACATTAAACGCCGGCCAGAGTTACCTTTTCAATGCACCAATGGGAACCTTGGTAGAATCATCAGGATCGGCGGTAATGAATACTGCAGCAGACCTGGATGCTCCCGGAGGCTGTGGAGACGGCGCCTATAATCCAATTCCGCCTATTGCCTCGTTGGGTAGAGAATATGTGGTGGTAAGAGGTGAAGGTAATATGATTGCAGAGCAAACTACTGTAATTGCAACTGAAGTAAACACCAGTTTTACGGTGATAAATTTTGATCAAAATGGCGTTCAAAAAGGAACCACAACCTATAATTTGGCGCAAGCGGGAGATAAGCAGACCTTTAATCATGGTTATCTGAGTAGCCCATACGACCCCGCAAGTAATACAGGAAGATATTCTTCGACCTGGATTTCGGCAACAAAAAATATTGAAGTATTTTCTGGTACGGCAGGTGCCTCTGGTGGTGCAGGTTGCGAAGTAGATGTGGCTACGTTAGTTCCAATATCAAGTTGCTCGGGCTCAAAGCGAGTTGAAACCTCAAAGTTTACTGCCTATGTACAAAGTACTAACCTCGACTACTTTGGCTATATCATTACCAGTAGTGCGGATAGAATTTATCTAAGCACAAATGGCAACCCTATTTACAACAATGAAGATATAGAAACCATAGCAGGTATAGGTACCCGTAAATCCTTAGGCAGCACAGGCCTATCTCTGGTTAGTTTTACACGTACCAATATTGGATCACCAAGTACAATTATAATAACAAGTTCCAATAGACTTACTGTTTCCATGGTTCAGCAAAGTAATGCATTTTCTATGTCTAACTTTATTTCACGTTTCCCTGAAAAAGGCGCTCAGCCAGTGGTATCACAAAGCAACTGTGCATCAGCAACGCTTACCGCAACTCCAAATGCATCCAATTATCAGTGGTACCTTAACGGAGTTCCGATAAGTGGTGCAAACACCAATACTTATGTGGCTAGTGTTTCCGGCAATTATTCAGTAAGTTATAGTTTAGATTGTGGCATTAGCGCGCCTTCGCTCCCTTTAAATATTTCACTTTGTAATATCGACCGCTCCATTACTAAAACGATTGATGTGGCTTACCCGGAATTAAACAGCAATGTGGTATTTACCCTTAAGGCCGAAAATTTAGGTAATGGAAATGCGGTTGGGGTATCGGTTACAGATCTGCTTCCCGATGGTTTTTCTTATGTGTCTAGTGCAACGCCATCAGGTACAAGTTACGATCCTATTTCGGGTATATGGACTATTGGCGATTTGGCCAGTAATGCCAGTATTAGCTTAAAAATTACCGCAAAAGTGATAAAAACAGGCGTAAATATAAACACCGCTACCATTACTGGTTCGCAACCCGATCAGGTAAGCAATAACGATCAGAGTTCGGCTACAACCATCACCGGCTCTGGTGATAGAGAAGTATGTGTAGGTACTGCCATAAACGACATTATTTTTGATATTCCACCAGGTACAAACGGTGTCCAGGTTACGGATCTACCTACCGGGATAACCTATAATCTATCTGCTAAAAAACTTATCATTTCTGGTACGCCAACTACTGCAGGCCCACCCATGACTTATACCGTTTCTAATACTACAGGAACGCCATTCACTACAACAGGTTCAATAACGGTAAACGGAAATGTAAGTACTCCTGTTTTTAATACCGGATTAACCGATAAACGCTGTATGGGTGCCGGAACTGATACCTATGTTGCAACGGCAACAAATGCAACAGGCATAGTCTACTCCATTTTACCCTTAGCGGCAGGTATTATTGATGCAAACAATGGTAAGGTAACCTGGGATAATACATTTACGGGAACAGCCACTATAACAGCCACAGCAAAGGGCTGTACAGAGAAAACGACCAACTTTATTGTAATCGTAAACGGGCTTCCAAATTTAACATTGGGTACCGAACCCGAAATCTGTCAGGGTTTTACCGCTGCATCTCTCGCTTATACCAACCCATTAAACAATCCAACAACCTATAGCATAACCTGGAATACACAAGGTTTTAATCCTCTTAGCAATCAACCTTTGCCAGCAGGAAATATTCCGCTTAACATTCCTGTCAATGCTGCAGCGGATACCCATTCTGGTGTGTTAACCATTGAAAATGCAGCGGGTTGCAGCACTCAAATTAATTTCAACATTAAAATAAATCCAAAACCATCAGCACCACATGTGTCGGTGCAAACCAATTCACAATATTAACAAACAAAAAAATCATCCCCATGAACAAATCAATTACAAAAGCAATTTTAGCCATTACATTCCTGTTAATCGGCACATTTTCAACAGTATCGGCTCAGGTATTACCAACCACAAGCGGAGTTAGCCTTTTTTGCAAAGGATCGGATCTTACTTTACCTCCCCCATCTGGTGCAGACTGGATTGTTAAATATAGTGAAACACAAACCACAACACCAAATCTAGGTGTTCCTTTAGTTTCGGGAAATAAAATCGCAGCGGCAGATTTAAAAACCGGGTATTATTATTTAAGTTCAAAATTAACAGTGGATGGATCCTGCGAATCTGAATTACAGGAAATTCCGGTATATGTGCTAGAACCTTTGGTTGTTAATTTTACGCCTGCTGATTTCTGTCTGGAAAGTCCGCTCGCTCAAATAGGGAACGTATTTAGTCCTGATGCTAATACTCAGGCCTTTGCCTACCAATGGTACACAGTTGATGGCACTATAGAAACTGCAATTCCTGGTCAAACAACAAAAGATTATACACCATCTGCCCCGGCAACTGTTGGAATAAAAACACACCGGTTAAAAGTAGGTTATGTAATTAATGGCAATAAATATTGTCCGCAGTGGGCAGATCATGATGTTAAGGTAACAGCTAAACCTGTAAAACCAACCATTACGCCAGGAATCATTAATGGCACGGCACCAGTAGTTACTTTCTAAGTAAAGTCTCGGTTTTCAGCATATTGATGTATAGATGAAGCTAAGGATATATTCCTTTCTGGCTTTGGCTATATTGTTGTTTTTTATTCAAACAGCAAAGGGCCAAATTGCACCCAACGGGCGGCAAACCATTTCGATCAGACCAGGATCGTCAGTGGTTTTGCGTGCAAACTCGGCTGAGACAGCATCATTTATATGGTATAAGGATAATGTGTTGGTGCAAGGACAAAATAATCCAACGCTGATTACGGCAACAGCTGGTATTTATAAAGTAGTTGCCTCAAATCAATTTGGCTGTACATCCGATATTTCAGATGAAATAGAAGTTTTGGTATTGCCACAAGCTATTGCAGATGTTGCCATCACAAAACGCTCAGAAGCAAAACCCGTAGTGAGCGATCAGGTTTTTGAGTACTACTTAAATGTTAGAAATAATGGTACTGATGATGCCACCCAGCTGATGATCAGGGATGCTCTTCCAGATAACCTTTCTTTAGAAAACCTGGCCCAGCCAACCGATGGAATGGCGACCTACGACCAGATCAACAGAACCATTAACTGGAATATTCCCTTACTGGCCAATGGCAAGTTTGCCGAACTGGTAATTAAGGTAAGGTCTAAGCAATTGGGCATGGTAACTAATACAGCTACTGTAACTGCAATAGAATTTGACCCTAACCTGGCCAATAATACATCAACCGATAAAAAAGAGATTTCAGGTTTAAGAATTCCAAATGTTTTCACGCCTAATGGGGATGGCAAGAACGACACTTTTTATATTGAACACCTGGAATCTTTTGAATCGAACGAGGTAACGATCATTAACCGTTGGGGAAGTACCGTTTATCAATCCAATCACTATCTGAACGACTGGACTGCTCCGGGATTGGCAGATGGAACCTACTTCTATATAGTTAAAGTTAGAAATGGAACAACAACCTGGCAAGATTACAAAGGTTATATCACAGTAATCAGGTAAATAAAGCAAAATACAAAAATGAACATTTTGAAAAGGATACTTCTTTTTTTGATCATTACGATATCATCTGTTAAGGGTTTTGCGCAGCAAGACGCCCAGTTTGGGCAATATGTTTTTAATGGTATGTATATCAATCCTGCATATGCGGGTTATAAGGAAGAGCTTTACCTCCAGGCTTTTGTCAGAGCACAATGGACCGGCGTTCGGGGAGCACCACAAACCCTCTCTATATCAGCAGATGAGGCAATAAATGATGAAAGTTTGGGCATGGGGCTAATTGTAACCAAGGATAAAATAGGTGCACAAAATACTTTAAATGCATCGGCAAACTTCGCTTACAGGATAAAACTCGATCGTACGGAAACCAATATCCTAGCATTCGGTTTAGGCGTAGGTGTAATACAGACAGCCTTAAACGGCAATTTACTAGACCCTATTGAAATGGACGATAATCGTATCCCAACAGGGTCAATAAGTCAGACCATGCCTGATATTCGCGCTGGTATTCATTATTCAAATGAGAAGTTTTTTATTGGTTTTTCGGCAAATAATCTCTTGTCAAAAGCCTTATCAGTATTTGACGATTACCATTCGCTAAACGTTAAAATTCAGCCTCATTTTTACCTGAGTGCAGGAGTTGCATTACCTCTGAATAATGATTTTGTTTTTAAACCAACCTTTTTAATTAAAGATGATTTACATGGGCCAACTTCATTGGATTTAAATGCCTTTTTACTGGTAAAAGAGCGTTTCTGGCTTGGCGCAGTTTATCGCACTTCAGTGAAAATTTACCCTAAAGAGAACCTGCAACCTGGATTAACCAGTAAATCTGCTATTGGTTTCATCAGCGAATTATTTATCAGATCTAACCTGCGTATTGGTTATGGTTATGATTACAGTCTCAATAAACTGAGCAATTATGATTATGGCTCGCACGAAATCTCAGTTGGCTATTATATTGAAACCAAAAAGAGCCGAAGACCAAAGTGTTATTTTTAGTTAGCAATGAAAAAAATACAGTGCAGATTAATAATCAAACCAATGTATTACCATGCAATGCCATAATCTTCGCCATGGTTACTCGAGCCACCTTGTAAACTATTGTGTTTCCAATCAAAATAAATAGCATTGATCGGGCCACTGGTACGTTCTGAAAAACTAAGCATATATCCCATTTTTTTTAGTTCGGTCCGCACCTCCTCTTTGGTGTTGGCATTTAACAAGATCTGCCCGGGCTTTGGTGCTCTGTCGCTCGTCTTAGTTCCACCTAGAGAAAGCCAGAGCTGGTTGGTGTTAAAATTAGCTGCTTCGGTTGCCCTTTGAACATTCATATCAAATTCAGCCATATTTAAAAAGAACTGCAGCAAGTTCTGGTCCTGGGTATCACCACCCTGAACTGCGGCAGCTATAAAAGGTTTACCATCTTTGAGAAATAAGGAGGGCGATAAGGTTACTCTTGGTCGTTTGCCAGGTGCAACAACATTGAAGGGATTTAAGGCAGAATCAAGCACAAAACTTTGCATGCGCTGACTCATTCCAATACCAGTATTACCGGCAATACAGGCCGGAAGCCAGCCTCCGCTTGGAGTAACTGATACTACCCAACCTGCTTTGTCTGCAGCTTCTATAGAGGTTGTTCCCCGCCATAAACGGTCTTCATAAATTTCTTTTGGTGTATTGTTACCCAGATCGTGCTTCGGTGCAAAATTTCGTTTGGCTGTATCAAGGTTAAAACCCCTGCTCTTTAACAGATTTAAGTAAGGGTTACTCTTACCCTCATATGGATAAGGATCTCCAGGACCTACGTTTGCATCATTTTTATCTGCCTGAATAAGTGAGGCCCGTTGTTTTGCATATTCTTTACTTAAAAGACCTTTTATCGGTTCAGCAGGATTTTGATTAGGATCTCCATAGTAAAAATCACGGTCTGCAAACGAAAGGTTCATAGCCTGATAAACAGTATGGATATATTTTGAACTATTATAGCCCATTCCTTTTAGATCAAAATTCTCTAGTATATTCAATGCCTGGAGTAAAACCGGACCCTGTGTCCACTGTTTTAATTTATACACTTTAATTCCTTTATAATCGGTGCTTAGCGCTTCTTCTTCAACCGGTTTCCATTTCGCAAGATCATCCATGGTAATTAAACCACCTTGTTCTTTGCTTCCGCGAACAAATTCTTTCGCGATGTCTCCTTTATAAAAACGATCATAAGCGGCCATTAATGCGTCTTGTCGGGTGCTTCCTTTCTTTAACGCTGCTTGTTCTGCTTCAACCATTTTGGTTAGGGTGGCCAACAGATCTTTTTGAACAAAAACCTCCCCTGCTTCTGGCGCCTCACGTTTCTCGCCCAAATGTGGCAACAACACTTTTTTACTGTAAGGCCAGGTTTTAATTAACTGTTTATCGCGCTCCATACTGTTTGCAGCCTGTGCTTCTATGGCATAACCTGCGGCCATGTGCATGGCAGGTGCTAAAACCTGCCCCAAACTCATGCTACCGTATTTACTCAGCATGTAGATCAAGCCGCCGGGTGTACCCGGGGTGGTGGCGGCCAAAGGACCGTATTCTGGTGGAAAACTATACCCTTTAGCTTTAAAAAAGGCTACGGTTGCTCCGGTTGGGGCAACACCCATCGCATTTATGGCGATTACCTTTTTGGTATTCGGATTGTAAATCAGCGCCTGCGTCTCTCCTCCCCAGCTCAAGGTATCCCACATGGTGCAAGTAGCAGCCAACATAGCACATGCCGCATCAACAGCATTTCCTCCTTGCTGAAAAATCATTGATCCTGCTGTTGCTGCCATCGGCTTTCCGGTGATGGCCATCCAGCTGTTACCGTAAAGCATCGGCTTTTGCGTTTGCTGTGCGAATAAAGGACGAAGAAAAAGTGATAATAATAGAAACAGGACTAAATTTTTCATACTTCTAATATAACTAAAATATGTACGACAACAATCCGCGTCAGTACTAACCCCCCTTAATTTAAGGCAATAAAACAAGCTTGTTACGGAATTTAAGCATGATTACAACAGCCAATAAGTTTTTTAGGAACTCATACATCAGGACTAAAGTTAAATCCTGCCTTTATTTCTTTTTCCCGGGCTTTGGTTCGGGTAGTTCAGCTACTGTGATGCTTACCAGTTTTTTTAGCCAATCGCTATTTTCCAACTGCTCTTCTATTAGAAATTGATTTTTTGCACCCGGATAAGGTGGTGCCTCCACAACGTCAATTATATACGCTCTTCCAGATAAAGTAGGCTTAATAAACAATTTGTTATCGCACACGAGTGCAAATAACTTATCGTCAAAATACAAACCGTATTCACCAAACATTTTCTTACAGGTAACCTGTCTGGAATAACCAATCTGATCGATAACAAAGTCCACGAATTTCTGATCTGATGCCATTTGTAAATTGATTTACACTGTTGTCCGGTAAAACTATAAAAAGGTTGGTGCAAGCGCCACCCCATTAGTTTACCTTTAAAGTTACGACACTTATAAAGTAACTATGGCTAAAAATACAAATTTTAGCGGACAGCCGATATTGAATCAACTATTGATTTATTTAGATAAAGGCCAAATCAGAAAAATAAGCAATCATGTTGTGGTCATGTTTTCCTAACCCTTGAGGGCTATCAGTCTACCCGGTAGGTGATTGTGAGGCTTCTATCCAACCCTCATAAACTGAGTCATCTCGGTTTAGGTTACCTTGTTCGGCGTAGTACACTCTCAGAAGCAAACAGTTGGCGCAGTAGTAAAATTTTCGGAAAGATTTATATTGAGGTTTATCTTCGCAACTGCTCTAATTTAGCGGATAGCCGGTTAAGTGATTCAGATATGAAACGTCTTTATATCATGGATTCTAACACAATAACCTTGTTTAAGGATATTTTAAAGGGTGTAAGGCATATCCATTACAGAAAAAAAAGCAGCATCAAGGTGTATAACATTATCAAGAAGAGCGAAAATATCCACTGTTTGATCCGTTATAGTGCGGTAGTCCGCTACGACCATACTTTTTTAAGCGAAATCCATGCATCAAATAATACTGATTCAATTACTGCATTATGCGAAGCACATTTATGCTTTGATCAGTTGTCTAGGTCAGTTCTGCAGTTGAGCAATATTTCTCTTGATTTTTGACTTATAATATCTGGAAAGCAACTCATAGATAGCCATTTCATTTAGTCTATTTTTACTTCTAAATATTCTATTAATTGACATATGAATTAGTGATGATATTAATCCGTTGTTAATTTGGCCTATATCTTTTTTAATCTTCGAAAATATTTTCAATATTGATATACTTCTTGTTTCTAAATGAATAAATATATCGTGACTTGTTAAGCCACTGCGTTGTTCTAGAACCTGAATTATTTTACTCTTTTGACTTCTATATTTTTGGTCAAAATATATCTTTGAGGATTTTTGGAGACGAAATTCCTTTGAGAATGCCTGTTTATGAATGTTAACAAAGGTTAGCTTTTCGGATTCCTGCATACCCATATTACTTAGTAGTTCATTAACCGAAATCAAAGCAACCAACCACCGTTCCTCATCATTAACGATTTTTTTCAAAACATTAAGCACGTATGAACTATCGAACCAAAATGCGGATTCCATTTCGGAAATGTGGGTGCTTGAATATCTTTCCAACTCTCTGTTATATGTCTCATTCTGTATTTTCCAAACAATACCCTGATTTTCAATAACTTTAAGCACTTCGTTGATTTTAAAAATTACTTTCCCTACATACAAATTATCATTGAGATGAAATCTTAATCTTATATGGAAATCCGAATCAACATAGCGAATAAAGAACCATTTGTCAATTAATTGCTCATTTATTAGTTGATCTAGTAGTGGACTAAATATGTCAGTAAGCAATAGGTCAGCAATTTTAACCCCACAAAAGAACTTGTAACTTAACCATTCTGAGCCTAGGGACATCTTTCTTTGCACAGCAGGATTTTGGAAGATGTCTTCATGTTTCTTCATAACAGGGCTAATACCATCTTTTTTGAAAAATGCTATAATTTCATTAGTGTGATTATTGCCTGAATTGTCTTTCAATAAAAAATCTTTATTTGTGAATAAAAACTCTTCTAAAAGAATTTTACTTTTTTTCTTTACAATTGACAACAATAATTTAACACTTAGCTCATTATCGATATCTATTAACAATTCATTATCACTTTCAACGATCAGAAATAATGTGGGAATATTATAATCTGATGCCCATTTCTTTGCGGTTTGCTTTAATTCATTTTTTTCATCTATTAAAATTTTCAAGTCACTTTGAGTCAATTGCCACCTAGCAGGAGACAAGATAATATCATTAACTTGTACTCTTGGAAGGAACTTAAATTCGCCCATTAAAATACCCCAATCAAAATATAGACCTTGCTGTGTATTTTGTAATTGCATATCGCACAAAAAATGATAGACCGGTAAACTATTGTACGAATAAGAATGAGCATTCCCTAATCTTGGAATGACCTGCTTATTTAATTTTTTTGACCTCAGGTACAATTCGCCATTACGTACAGAAAGAAATAAGTCGTTAACATTTATCTGTGCATCATTAGCCAACGAGGCTCTCGTTAAATAAGGTATTTCAAATTCTCTAAAAACGGGTCGGGCAATCACATTGCCTACTCTATTCTGAGGCAAATGAGATATTTCGGCTACTATAGCGTCATTAAAAAAATTACTTTCATGAGTAGATAACTCTTTCGCAAGTTTAAGCATCTTATCATTTTTACCTGAAAACCTCCCAATTAGATTAACGCCACTGGATCCTCCTATTGTCTTTAAATAAATACTTTCTTTTCCATCATTCCAACCCAGGTGGCTGAAAAAGGCTGCCATAGTTACTGGGAGATTTATCTCATGATCATTAAACCCTTCAAGGTCTTCTTCCGCAATTTCGACTGTATAGTCGTCATTTTTATAAGCATTTATCATCTTTTTAAGCAAAAACGATTCTCTCTGATTCCACCTCATAGTAGATTTTGCCACTTCATTTGAAACACCCAATTCGTCAACTAGAGGATTGTCATCACCCGAATCGTATGTTGATTTAAAGTATCCTATTCCTGATTCATTGTCTAAAACTTGTAACAATTGGACTTCTTGATCTTCATACCGTTCTTGAAATTTTATCGCGAAATCTTTCAATTTAGTTCCGGGAGTTTGTACCTTCAATTTACTTAGAACCTTAAATGCTAATTTCAGCTTTTCCTCGAGATTAAATGGAAACTTTCTGTCATCAACTTTTTTAAATGTTTTAATAAAAAGATCTGTCTGAAACATTTTTCCATCTATCATCTGAACATCGAATTCGGACAGTTTCTCAGTTAATGCTTTGTAAACTTCGACTTCATTACCGATTTTTTTGTCGATTCGAGATAGCTCCTCCTGTATCAATTTAAGTGTTTTCAATATAGGATCCGGGAGCTGCGTTCTTTCAATACTGCTTAACTTTTCTAGTATAAATAGCATCTGGTTTAGTGCATCATCTCCAATCACTGTTGGTTCCAGTTCACTCACCAATAGTTGATTTTCAATTAGTTCATCAATAAATGACACAACATCTTCCTTATCTAATTCTTCCCTAACCAAAATATCTACAAGATCATTTATTCTACAACCATTGATTGCATTATTAAGGATTTTCTGCAAATATTCGCTATTATCAACCGAACAAATCCTATAATTACGCTTCCCATTTTTATAGATATAGTCAACGTATCTCAAATAATCGCCAAAAACGTATATACTATTATTTGAATAAAATAATAATTCATTTTGCATTCCTTTATCTTTGGAAAGTTCCTGTGCAAGTGAGAAAACAAAGTTCATATCCAAAGTAGTATGCCTACCCCATCCATCAATAATTATTTCATTTAATTCATTCAGATTCGAAACACCACACCCAGCGAATAACCCAAAGGGCGTACATCTATTATGCATTCGAAGGGCATATTTGGCTAGCGAAAGCATTAATAAATCTTTTTGCTTTTTACTGCAACTGGCTTCTTCCAGTTTAGTTAACTCTGCCTGCAGTACCGGTGACGCTAAGTATAATGCCTCAATGTACTCCCTATCATCTAATAAGTGCGTCAATTGTTTTTCTGAAAACGAACTTTTATGAGGCTTTAATGGAGTCCGAATGACTATATCTGATAATATACTATAATTCACAACTTATAATTTGAAAAGGCCGTACTTTGGTTTGCACGGCCTTAATGAATTCTTAAAGATTAAGTTAACTCAAATGCAACACGAGTTACGGACAATTAGCAGAGACACACGTATCTAGCGGAGAAGTATGATCGCGATGGCAAAAGTCTTCAGGGCCTTCAGTTAATTTTGGTACATCTGGATCACAGCATAAAAATCCTGTACAATCCTTTTTTGATGAGCCATATGCCGCATTTCCTCCATTTACCTTAGATAATTCCTCATTTGTCAATTTAGAAACAATCGACTTGTTCAACGTTAATTTTTTCTTTTGCATTTTGGTTTTGGTTTTGGTTTAAGTTGCTTCCTACTCTACTGGCTTTTCGGATACCGCCATTAACAGATTATCATGTTAATATTTTCAATATAGGTAATTTTGAACTAATAAAATTTTGCAATGCATAATTATTAAGCATTTTTAAAATCAATGATCTATACTAATTTAATAAAACGCATTCGTCCCATCGTGTGTCACTTGTATCTAAGAACGCTAAGTAAATCATCGCAACCCCACAAGCCCCGTCTAAAAAAGCTCTGCTGCCTTTAAATGCGCGATTTTCGAAATTACCGGTTAGAAAAATATATTCATTATTCTTCTTATATTTCAAAGTTTTCCACAACCAGAACTCAGCTGTTTCCTTAAATTTTTTTTCGCCAGTTGCTAACCACATTTTAAGAAATAAATACGAAACACCTGCAGTTCCATGGCAAAAACCTGGATCAACAAGCAAAGTGCTTTCAGGCCTTATCCTTTCTGACAATTTTAAAAATCCTTCTATTGCTATTTTTTTTAAGTCTATTGATGAAATAAGTGGAGCTAGATTAAACAAGGTATAAAAGATACCCAAATCACCATAACACCAAGCCATTCTGCTAAACTGAAAAGCATTCTGACTTTTTCGATAGTCTATTGCTTTAATAGAGTTTGGGAAGAAGGAATCGCCTTTCGAATAATCTTGTATATTGCTCAACAAAAATTTCACACCACCCATTATTAAATTTTCACATTCATCTTTTAAAATGTTTTGTAAATAACATTGGTGTAGGAATTGTATTATTCCTGTGGTACCGTGAGCTAAACTGAAATTATAGTAGTTTTCTTTATTGATCCAATTTTCAGACAACCATTTAGTCTCTTCGTCATTCGTTATAGAAATACTCTTCAAATGCAATACCGTCATCTCAACAAAATCATATTTTTCCGCTTTTAAAAAATATCTGGCTATACCTATAGCACCATTTAATTGGTCAATATTTCCGTCTAATAACTCTTGTTTCATATTATTAAATAAAACTAAATTAATCTCTTCAATTAGATCAGATTCCAATTCTTCAATAATATCATTTTCAGATAGAAATTTCATCATCCAGCTACAGCCCGCCATACCTGAAGAAAAACTTCCGTTTATATATTCTCTACGATCAATATTATCCAATAATCGATCTAAGTGGCTGTAGAGCTGCACTAAAATCTCTTCATCATTCGATATCTTATAATTTTGATAGAGATAAAGGCAAAGGCCTGAAAGTCCATTATATAACCCGATACCTTCTTTTGCGGACGGGGGCGAATCAGTTAATAAATATTTATTTAATTCTTGGAGCTCTCTTCGGACCATGTCCAGAAGTTTCACATCAAGTTCGTTGGATTTGTTCGTCATTATCTTTTGTCCCATCTGAATGGAAATGGTAGCGGTGAAATACTTCTAAAAAAAGCCAGACCGTCGAATTTATTACCGAGTGGCATAAATACTCTGTTGAGCTCAGTTTGGCTGGACTCGTAAGTAGCCCCAATATTTTTCGAATATGTCTTTTTATTTAAAAAATTATTTATTTCGGTATCCTTGTTTGCTGTTTTAAAGTCTAGAATAAAATTCTGCGCCTTGCATTGGCTGAATATAAATTCCGAGGACTCGGGATCCTTCACTTCAGGCATGGTGAACACTTCCATCTGAGATGTTTTTGCACTTCCTGCAGAGAAACTTCCGGTATAAAAACTCATGCCTAATACATAATAACCTTCATTATACTTCTCATTTAGATAGCTTCCCATATTCTTTATGTCAGTGCCAATAGGCGACTTGGAAATATGACCATTGTGCGCAAGTAATATCATAGGTTTCTTTATTTCATGTTCATATATCCAGATAACATTATCTGCCATATACCTATCTCTGATCTTGGATCTATTGTAATTGTATTTTTCTTGAAAATACTCATCATACTGCAAGATAGTCATCAATGACCTAGCTATTATCGAAGTGTCCTGGTGAGAAGAAAGTTCCTCTCTTAATTCAGAGGTCAATTGATTTAATTTTCTCTTATCTGTACCACTAACATGAGAGCCAATAGGTCCTAACAGTAATTTCAATCCTTCCTTGGCTGAAGCACTTAATTCCTTGCTAAGCTTGAAATTACCCGTGGAGATATAAGCTATGGCTGCCGACTTTTGCATGTCACATCCATAAAAACTGACTTTTTCTGCCTTGGGTTTATTAAAATTATACTCTTTAAGCCACTCAACTATATTTAGGAACTCCGGTGTACGGTAGATTCCCATACCGGTTGATAACAAAGCATAATATTTATTCCCCTTACCTTTTTGGATATAATCGTTAAGCGTTTGTGTACCATAAAAATCAGCTTCCAAAACAATAACTTTATAATTTAGGTGTGAGACTAAATATTTAATTATTTGACCTCTAAAATCAGTAAATTCTTTAATTCCATGGGTTTCCTCCCCTAATGCAATTATCTTGTTAGAAGATAGACTAGGAGTGAATGATGCGAAATTTACTGAATCGCTTCCATCATGGCTTTTACCTATTTCAAGTAAATTTTTATTCAAGGATTTGATTAATGAAGTTTGAGCATTAACCGTTGAGATTAACGTTACAAATAAAAATACCTTTATTATAATGTATTTTTTCAAGCAGTGTTCAATGATTTTTTTGAAATATAACATAAAGTACAATTTGTAATTAGTTTTTGCAAACTAATGTTTAAAACCAAAAAATCAAAATTTCATACACTGTATATTTTTACAAAATAAATAATCTCTCTTTACGATCGAAAAATTATTTATATTACTTACACTGTTGTCCGGTAAAACTAATGGGTTGGCGCAAGCACCAACCCATTAGTTTTACCTTTGAAGTTACGAAACAACAACAAAATAACCCCTCAGAGTACAGCAGCTAACAAAAAAACATTAATCCCAGTTTTACCGGACAACAATGATTGATTTAATTTAAACTTTAATTTGATTAAAATCTTTCTGTTGATTCTGGTTTGCAATGATACGCTTAATCACTAAATTTGCCGCCCTAAAAGCGGGTTGTTTGTTCAGGCAAACCGCTTTGCTAAAAGTTAAAAAAGACTAAAATGGAAGAAAACGATTTTGTTTCTATCTGGCTGGAAGAAACCGGAAATCCTGCAATTGAGAAACTAGAACAGCTAAACCTGGAAGTTGCCCTTAAAACGACAGCATTACTTGCCGTAAAAGGTTCAACTGAAAACGAACTTGCTTCTATATTGGATATTAATCCTGATGAAATCAAAAGGTGGTTAATTGGCAGACATGTTTTCAGTATCAAAACCATTAATGAAATTACAGCTGCATTAGCCGAAATTGACACCAATAACACCGGAAAGCAACAGATAAACTAATATATAAATTGCAACAGGGCTGGCTCACAAACGTAGCCCAGGTATTTAAATTTCTTTACTTCTCTACTGTAGTTTCGCTAAAGTTAACTGTTTTAAGTTTACTCGCATTCTTTTCCTCCAAAGCTTTTCCTGCATAGTCTGGCTTATTTGTACCCCATACTACATTGCTGTTAAGTAGGCTGATGTATCCGGTATTTTCAAAATAAAACCCCGCAATCGCACTTTTAACGAGCCCCTCAACATTGCTTGGCCTGCGGTCATATACTCCGCCTGCTTCTTTTGTTGTTTTATCAAGGTAAACACTAACCTGATCAAAATAGATCTCAGAAATTTTATCAGGACTTTCGCCACTGATGTATACACCACTTTCTCCGGTACACCGGATATTACTGAAATAAATATTTTTAACTGCTCCAACCTTGCCCTTGGTTTGGCCCTTCGGCAAACGCCAGCCAGCATCTTTATTGTTGCTGGTTGCTCTTGGATAAGCGGTAATATAAATCGGCTCTGCCTTGCCCCACCATACATCCGAAAAAAGTTTCGATTCGATAAACAGGTTAGAAAAAATCACATTATTTACGGTACCCTCATCACGGTTTTGAATACCAATACCGCGGTTACTCTTTCTGATATTGCAGTTATTGATCAGTACATTGCTAATCCGGTCCATATTTTCTGAACCTATTTTAATGGCGCATGAGCTGGAGGTCATGGTACAGTTACTGACTACAATGTTTTCACAGGCACCATATTCTTCAAATTCACGCCTGTTTTTTAAGCAGATACAGTCATCACCCGATTCGATAAAACAATTGGTAATCCGCACATTTTTACTGTGATCCAGATCAATTCCATCACTATTACGGATTTTAATGCTGTTCAGTAATGTTATATTGGATATCGAAACATCATTACAACCGATTAAATGAACGGTCCAGTAGGCAGAATTTTGAAAAGTTACCCCATCTATATTCAGTTTATTACAGCCGGTTAGCGTAAGCAAATGCGGTCGCGGATCTACAATATTAAAAGGTTTTAAAACATACGAGTCGCTAAGCTCCTCCCCCATAAACGAAATTCCATTCCCATCAATCACCCCTGTTCCGCTAATGCTTACCTGTTCTAGTTTTTCTCCGCCTATCCAGATGGTACCCTCACCTTTATTGTCTCTAAAAGCACTTTGCGTATACAGTTTTTCATCAGGACTGGCCAGGAGTTTAGCACCACCTTCTACCCTTAATTCCACAAACGATTTTAAGTTAAAAGGACCGGCTAAAAACACATTCCCGGCGGGTACAATTACCTGTCCACCCCCTGCTGCAGAACAGGCATTGATAGCTTTCTGAATGGCAGCTGCATCGTTGGTTTTGCCATCGCCAACCGCACCATAATTTTTAATATTATATACTTTATTCTGGGCCATCCCACCGAAAGAAATCAGCAGTGCAAAAAAGAGTAAAATTTTTATCTTCATTTTATAATTCGTTATGGATAAACACAATAGGTTATTTTAAGCAACTCCTAGCTTACCAAAAGACGGTATAAAGCGCTGCAAGAATACCACAGATAATAACCGAGGCAATGGTAAACGCAGGAGTAACCTTAAACATACTGCTGTCAATTTCCAATCCCTGAGGGTTATTTTTACTTTTAGGATCGGTTAAGGTTACCAGAACCATTAAAACCATTATAATCACAAATACCCACGACATTCTATTTAAGAAAGGAATCGGTGCGATAGCGCCATTGGTTAGAGTAGGTAGAAATTTAAAAAAAGTAGATAAAGGGATGGTTAATAAAGAAGCGGTAAGCGCTGCACGTGAAGTGGTTTTCTTCCAGAAAAAGCCCAGTAAAAAGATAGCAAAAACACCCGGCGAAATAAAACCAACATATTCCTGAATAAACTGATAAACCTGATCGAAACTCCGTAGTGCCGGAGCGATAACGATAGCAATTAAAGATGCAACAACCACAGACCAGCGACCAACCGAAACCAATCGGTTTTCTGAAGCTTCAGGTTTAATAAACTTCTTGTAAATATCAAGTGTAAAAATAGTGGCAATGCTATTACATTTTCCGGCAAGTGAGGCTACAATAGCCGCAGTAAGTGCAGCAAAAGCCAGTCCTTTAATTCCTGCTGGCAATAAATTCATCAGGACCGGATAAGCATGATCGGGTTTAACTGTCCCGGCTGCATCAAGCATTTCGGAATGGAAATAACCACGTTGATAAAGCACATAGGCTGCAATACCCGGAATAACAACAATTACCGGAATAAGTAATTTCAAAAATGCTGCAAATATTAATCCGCTACGCCCGGTCTTTAAATCGGCTCCCAATGCCCGCTGAACAATATACTGGTTACAACCCCAATAATTTAAATTATTGATCCATAAACCACCTACCAGTACCGCAATACCAGGCAATTCATTGTAAAATTTATCTCCTTGAGAAAATATCATATGAAAATGATCAGATGCTTCACTGCGCAACAAAGGAAGCGACGCCAAAACACTGGGTGCATCCAGTTTTTCAGCTACCAGTTTAAGTGCCATATAACAGGTAATCAGTCCGCCTGCCACTAAAACAAAAACCTGTATTACATCGGTATAACCAATTACCTTCATGCCCCCAAGGGTGATAATGGCTGAAAAAATGGCCAGAAAAATGATACAGATATTAAAAGGAATACCTGTAATTGTTTCAATAGCGATGGCACCAAGAAAGAAAATAGAAGTTAAGTTTACAAATACATAAACAAGTAACCAAAAAACAGCCATTAATGTACTTACCGTATTATTATAACGGTTAGACAGAAACTGTGGCATGGTGTAAATTTTGTTCTTAATGTAAATGGGCAGAAAGAATATGGCTACAATAATTAATGTAGCGGCGGCCATCCATTCGTAACTGGCAATGGCAAGCCCCATTGCAAAACCCGAACCCGACATACCAATAAAATGTTCGGCAGAAATATTAGAAGCAATGATAGATGCACCAATTGCCCACCAGGTAAGTGAGCCTTCCGCCAAAAAATAATCCTTCGTATCAGTACGCTTTTTTTTCTTGCTTCGATAAACCCAATAGCCGTATGCCGAAACAATGATAAAATACATTAAAAAAACAACATAATCGAATACAGATAAGTGATTCATAAAGATTTTTAACATTTGGTTTTCTTAAAAGTCAGAAAAAATCCCAATGTTGAAGGTTTAATTCAATTATTTAATTACGTAAACGTTTTCGCGTATCAGCCAGCAATAAGCTAAATTTAGCCTGTTAACAACCTGTAGATTCGCGTTTGGTCAGCACCGATTTCAATATGATATTCTGTTCATCGTCCAGTTGTTTATTGTGAAGGATTTTGAAAAGGCATTTTGCTGCTTCACGTCCAATTTCAAAAGCAGGTTGTGAAATTGTTGTAAGCGAAGGGCTTAAGAGCTTTGCCGTACTCAGGTTAGAAAAGCTGAGTACTTTAACATCATCCGGAATCTGCAAACCCAATTCTCTACACGCACAATAAGCAGGAATGATGAATTCTTCAATAGAAGAAAAAAGTGCATCGGGTTTATACTTCCCAAGCAATTCCTTGATCTGTTGCAGGTTAAATTCTTCATCATCATGATATTTAATCACGAGTTCATCCGAAGGCGCCAGCCCATGTGATTTCAGTGCGTCGAGATAGCCCGCAAACCTTGCTTTACCTGCCGGAAGATTTTCGAGACCAAATAAATAGGCAATTTTAGTACAGCCACACTCAATTAAATGTTCAGTGGCCTGAAAAGCAATTTCATAATCATCAGTAGTTACTTTAACCGCATCCAGGTTTTCATACACCCGGTCGAAAAATACCAGCGGAATTTTCTTGACCAGATTGGCATAATATTCACTATTGTATTCACTGCTTGATACCGAAGTAAGAATACCGTCTACCCTTCCGTTTAATAAACTGTTGGTAAAAGCTTTTTCTGCTTCTATATTTTCGTGGGTTTGATAAATGAGTACATGGTAACCATACTGCCGGGCTATTTCTTCAATTCCCATGATGGATAAGGAGAAAAAATTATTGGCTACGCAGGGTATAACTACTGCAACAGTTTTTGTTTTATTGCTCCGAAGGTTACTCGCTGCCGGATTTGGTGTATAATTCAGTTCTTTAGCCAAAGTCCACACCCTGTTTTTGGTTTTTAAACTGATTTCATGGCTGTCGTTGAGGGCCTTAGAAACGGTTGCGATAGAAATGTTCAATTCCTGAGCCAACCGCTTAATATTAACTGTTTCCGCCATGTATTTAATTTTGTTTGTTAGTTTTTTGAGGTTTACCCGGCCTTACCGCGAGAAATACGATAGGCCAAACCCGCTCTTTTCTTCATCAGCACCTTCATCAAAAACAGTAGCTTCCTGGCTATACGGATATAAACAGAGGAAGTTGAAGTTAAAAATAAGTTAGCTGGTTCAGCAGCCCGATATCTTTTCAATTATGAATAAATAGCTGGCCGCACACGCAAATATAAAATAATCGCAACATCATCGTCAATTTTTTTCTTTCGCCCGTTTCGCTAACATAAACCCATGCCGGGCAGCATCTGCTAAATCAGCAACAAATTGCAACCACTTAAATTAAACTTTTTAATTCGTATTCCGCAGTCCTAAATAAGATTTTACGTAATCGTTTAAGTAAATAAAGTTGGCCAAACATAAAATTTTAAGCTTTCAAAAACTCAACTTTAACCCAACAACCAACAAAATTTTATTCAACTCAATTTCTAGCCTTATGAGAAACCAAAGTGCATCTTCAGAGGACAACCAAAATCCGTTGCAAAATCTTGATCAATGGGAAGATGATATATTAACCCGCTATCCGGATCCTAAAAACATAAATGCTGACAAAAAAGAAGAGCAGTTCAGAAATTACGAAGAAACCGAAAAAGATAGTGTAAAAGAATTTTACAGACTTAACCATACCTATCAAACATACGATTTCGTAAAGCAGAAAAAAGCAGATTACTTAAAGTTCGACAAACAAGAGATGCCTATCTGGAGTGCGTTTGATTTTTTGAATAAGTTAGTAGACGATTCTGATCCTGATACCGATTTAGACCAAATGCAGCATTTGTTACAAACATCTGAGGCGATCAGAAACGACGGCCACCCCGACTGGATGGTGTTGGTAGGCTTAATCCACGATATGGGTAAAGTGCTTTGTTTATTCGGAGAGCCACAATGGGCTGTAGTTGGCGATACTTTCCCGGTAGGTTGTGCGTATTCAGATAAAATTGTTTATCCTGAATTTTTCAGTCAGAATCCCGATTACAACAATGAAACTTATCAAACCAAATTGGGTGTTTACACTCAAAATTGTGGGCTGGACAATGTAGATATGTCTTGGGGGCATGATGAATATGTATACCACATGATGAAGCCCTACTTGCCAGAACCAGGTTTATATATGCTCCGTTACCACTCTTTTTATTCACAGCACAGGGAAAATGCATACGATCACCTGATGAATGAAAAAGACCATGAAATGTTTAAATGGGTTAACCTGTTTAACCCTTACGATTTATATTCTAAAAACCCCAATCAGAAAAGCTGGGAAGAACTGCAACCTTATTACAAAGCACTGGTGGCTAAATATTTACCGGCTACTATTAAATTTTAATTCTATCTCCAAACATTAATAACCAAATAAACAATTTATGAATCTAATTTTACAAAAATCATGAGATTTAAATGTACACGCTTAAAGTATAGTGGCCTATTTATGCTGCTTTTACTCATCAGCCAGGTGTTCAACGTTGCCTACGCGCAAACTGAACGAAAAATTACTGGAAATTTATTAGATAATACAAACCTGCCTGTAATCGGTGCGTCTGTTTCAGTAAAAGGTACTTCGAAAGTAACTTCTACAGGTGCAGATGGATCATTCAGCATTTCAGCAAAAACCGGTGACAAAATTCTTTTCAGTTTCCTGGGCTACCAAACTAAAGAACTCACCGTAGGTACAGCGTCTACCTATAAAGTTACTATCTTAGAATCTACCGCCGCTCTTAATGATGTGGTTGTCGTGGGTTATGGTAAAAGTTCAAGAAAGGCGTTAACCAGCTCCATCTCTACGGTTAAAGGTGATGATTTAAATAAAGGGGCAATTAGTGATGTTGGCCAGATGTTACAAGGTAAAGTACCGGGACTAAACATCAGCCGTAGTGGCGATCCAAACCGTAATGCGGCAATCATCATGCGTGGTGCATCTACCCTTCGCGATGGTGCGCAATCGCCGTTATTTGTAATTGATGGTGTAGTTGGTGCAGATATTTCCATTCTGGCACCTGATGATATTGCATCAATCGATGTATTAAAGGATGCTGCAGCTGCTGCCATTTATGGTAACAGGGCTGCCAATGGTGTAATCATGGTAACAACCAAAAAGGGAGTTTCCGGACAAACTCAAATCTCATACAACGGCTATTTTGGAGTAGAAAACGTTTCCAATCGTTATGATATGATGAACGCAGATCAATTGCGTGCCTTTTTAGCAAAAACCAATTCTGCATTAACGCCTGCAAATGACAAAGGTGCAGATACCAATTGGCAGGATGAGGTACAAAGAAGCAATGCCATGTCGTATAATCATAATGTTTCTTTGAGCGGTGGTACAGAGAAAACGACTTATAATGCGAGCATTAACTATTTCAACCAAAAAGGTATTATCAAAACTAGTGGTTTAGATAGGTTTATTGGTCGTGTAGGTGTAGAACAAAAAGCGCTAAACGATAAACTGAAGCTTTCATTCAATTTAAGCAACTCGGTAAGTAACGCAGATTTAGTTCCGTACAGAAATACGGTTCTATCACAGATGCTTACCTATTTGCCAACTGCTCCGATTAAAAATCCTGACGGAAGTTATTTTGACAACCTGATTCAAAGCAACTATTACAACCCGGTTTCCATGTTGGAAAATGCAAAGGAAAACTTAAAAACGAAAAACATTTTAGGTAGTGTGAGTGCAAACTTAAAACTGCCGTTTGGTTTTACCTATGATGTAAATATATCTTACCAAAACACGCAAAATGTTTATGGTGCATTTTACAACAACATCTATACTTCCCGTTACAATAATGTAAGAAATACGCCTGATCCACCTGCAAATCCGACATTCGTAACCCTTCTAGGTAAAGATGGTTTGGCCGTAAGAAATGCCTATCAAAACACCAATAAAATTTTAGAAACCTACCTTACCTGGAATAAAAAGTTCGGTGACCACGAGATCAATGCAGTTGCTGGTTATTCTTACCAACAGTCGCTTAATAATGATGGTTTCCAGTCTACCTCAACCAATTTTCCTGTAAACGAAGTAAGTTATAACAATTTAAGTTTAGGAAATCCTTACGGAATTCCAACTTTTAGGGTTGATTTTAACCCGGGTGTTACCTATCAGGAGATTTTAATGATTTCTGACTTTGCCAGAGTAAATTATAACTATAAAAATAAATTTTTACTTCAGGGATCGATCAGAAGAGATGGTTCCAACGTATTCGGCAAAAACGAACAATGGGGTTATTTCCCTTCTGTTGGAGCCGGATGGAACATTGACCAGGAAAACTTCCTGAAAAATCAAAACGTAATCAAAACATTAAAGTTACGTGGAAGTTATGGTATTGCCGGAAACTCATTGGGTTTTGCACCGTTAACAACTAAACTAATTTATGGTCAGGTTGGCCAGTTCTATTACAATGGTGCACCGACAGAAGGTGCTTTTGGTGCCATACAAAATGAAAATCCGGATTTGCGTTGGGAAAAAACAGCAACCACTAACGTTGGCGTAGACTTTGGCTTGTTAAATGGCAGATTAACTGGATCATTGGACTGGTATAATAAAAAAACGACTGACTTGATTTTAACTTTCGGTGTAGACCCATCACTTTATCCAGCGTCTACATATACAGCGAACGTTGGAAAATTAAGCAATAAAGGTCTTGAATTCGTTTTAAATGGTAGCCCTGTGATTACGGATAATTTCAGCTGGACAACAGGAATTAACCTTGCTCATAATGTTAACAAAATAATTACACTTTCAGATAGCAAATTTAATATTGACGACAGATTGACTGTTGCACCTGATGGTGCAGGGCAGAGTGGTGCGACATTACAAATTTTATCACCAGGCCAGCCTATTGGAACATTTTTCACTTATAAATATGCAGGTAAAGATGCCAATGGCGTTTCACAATATTATGATGCTGCCGGAAACATAACAAAGACCCCACTCACCAAAACCGATTATTACAATCTGGGCAATGCACAGCCGAAAGCATTAATTGGCTGGAGTAACAACTTACGTTATAAAAATTTCGATTTGAGCATCTTCATGAGGGCTGTATTGGGTAATAAGATTATGAATGTTACCCGTGCTGATTTATTCCGTCCGAATACGGCTCAGTTTACCAATATTCCGATTGAGGTGGAGAATGAATCTGCTGCCGATTTTAATTCCTACAAGTATTCAAGCCGTTTCCTTGAAAACGGAAGTTATTTGAGACTGGATAATGCGACCTTAGGTTATACTTTTAAGAAGGGACTTATACCAGGTGTTAGCGCGCTACGTCTATACACAACGGCGAATAACTTATTTGTAATTACCGGTTACAAAGGAATTGACCCGGAAATTGACCAGGGTGGTACTGCTCCAGGCGTAGACACCAATAACTTTTATCCTAAAACCAGGACATTCCTGTTCGGTTTAAACGTATCATTTAATTAAATCAATAAGAGATGAAAAATCTTACTAAATACATTGCAGGAGCAGCTTTAACATTAGGTGTGTTAAGCTCCTGCCACAAACTGGATTTAAAGGTAGAAACTCAGTTAACTCCGGAAACATTTCCCCAAACCGCACAACACTTTATACAGTTAACGGGTCAGGTTTACGTGCAGTTTCGTCAAAACTGGAGTACCGATTACTTTTTTATGCAAACCCTGAGTACAGATGAAGCTATTATGCCTGCAAGAGGCGGTAACTGGTATGATGGAGGTACTTACGAAGCACATCACAAACACATCTGGAACAAAGACAACGGACATGTGAATAGTGGCTGGGGATGGCTTTCAGGGGTAATCAGTAAAGCGAACCAAAGTTTATTTTTGTTAAAAAATGCGCCTGAATCACCGGCAAAAACTGCGGCCGTGGCCGAAGTTAGGGCAACAAGGGCATTGGCTTTCTTTATGATGATGGATTTATGGGGAAATATTCCTGTTGTGACCACTTTTGGTGAGACCACCCCACCAGAAACAAAACCAAGAGCGGAAGTATTTAACTTTATTGAGGCTGAACTGAAAGAAGTAATACCCAACCTGAGCACAGCAACCGGTACTGAAACTTATGGCAGACCAAACCGCTACACGGCATATGCTATTTTAGCTAAAATGTATTTAAATGCGGAGGTTTACACAGGTACAGCGAAGTATAATGAAGCGGTGGCCATGTGCGATGCCATTATAGGTGCTTCAGGTTCTCCTTATAGTTTAGAAAGCGATTTTAAAAAGATGTTCTTCATTAATAACGGACCGCAAATCAAAGAATTTATATTTGCAATTCCTTTCGATCCGGGTTTTAGTAACGGTACCATGATTTATTCTCGTTACTCCTTACCACGTTCGTTGAAAGAAAAATTCAGCTTAAATTTTGTACCAAGTGCACCAATGAGCACCTTACCCGAGTTTTATGCAAACTTTAACGATCCTAATGATAAAAGAAATGCACAGTGGATTAAAGGTTTACAGTATTTAAACGACGGACGCCCTGTACAAGTTGCGACAACCAAAAAAGGCTATGACCAGTTTTACGCAGGCTCAGATGGCTCTAATGCAATTACTTATCAGGTTGATATTACGCCAAATGTAACCTTAAGAGATGCATCAAGACCATTCGATGCAGGAAATGATGAAATAGCCTGGAATATGGGTTACAGAAATAACAAGTTTTATTGTGACAGTACTTCATTAACCAGAAACCAAAATAATGATGTACCTGTTTTCAGGTATTCTGATATTTTGTTAATGAAAGCGGAAGCGATATTGAGAGGTGCAACGCCTACACAAGGGCAAACAGCTTTATCTTTGGTTAATCAATTAAGAGCAGTTCGTACTACTTCACCAGCCTGGACTTCAGTAACCCTGGAAGATTTGTATAAAGAACGTTGCAGAGAACTCTCGTGGGAATGCTGGCACCGTAACGACATGATTCGCTTTGGCAAGTATGAAGGTACATGGGGCTTTAAAACCGATGCACAAACCTTTCACCGACTTATGCCGATTCCATCATCAGCTTTGGTGTTAAATCCTAAATTAAAACAAAATCCCGGATACAATTAGAAATATCCTGCAAATTTATAAGAAGAGGTTGTCTCATAAATACATCATGTCATCCTGAGCTTGTCGAATGACTTGTGAAAGTGTCTTTTAAGGCGTTTCGACAAGCTCAACGTGACAAAATTGAAAGATAAATTGATTTATGAAATAGCCTCTTCTTATTTTTATCCTAAACTTGCAATAGCTAAAATCTGCCTTTATGATTAAAAAATTACTACTGATTTTCCCCCTTGTTATTTCGGGTTCATTATATGCTCAAACTATAACCAAAAGCCCTTCACAAAATATTACGGCAACAAAGGTGCTTACCAAAGATCCAACTGCTTTAAATTTCATCGCCATGGGCGATTGGGGACGGAATGGTGCCGATCATCAAAAACAGGTAGCCAAGCAAATGGGCATTACGGCTTCCGATGTAAAGGCTAATTTTATCATTTCTACCGGCGATAACTTTTATCCAAGTGGCGTAATCAGCGCTCAAGACCCTTCTTTTAAATATTCTTTCGAAGATATATATACCGATTTTTCATTACAATGGGACTGGTACCCTGTACTGGGCAACCACGATTATAAGTCAAACCCTGATGCACAGGTAGATTATTCAAAAATCAGCCGCAGGTGGAAAATGCCGGCCCGGTATTACGCTAAGAAATTCCCCATCAATGGCGACCTCAATAACCAGGTACTCATTGCTTTTATTGACACCAACCCACTTATACCCGAATTTTACAGCAATGCAGAATATGGTCCGAATGTTAAAGGGCAAGATACCACGGCGCAAAAACGTTGGATAGCCAAAACACTGGCAGATACAGATCCTTCAATTAAGTGGAAAATTGTTGTAGGCCACCACCCTATTTATACAGGCGGCAGCCGCACTGATGCATATGATACCAAAGCAGTGCGTAATTCCTTAAAATCAACTTTTGAAAAATATGGCGTAGATGTGTATCTTACCGGTCACGAACATAGTATGCAGTATATTAAACCTGCCGGAAAAACACATTATTTTATTTCTGGTTCAGCTTCTGAAAAAACACCTGTAAAACTCATTACCGATGCTGAAATGGTGGCATCTGAATATGGCTTCATGTTATTCTCGGTTACTAACAACCAATTACGCGTACAAGCCATTAACGATCAGGGTGAGATTATTTATAATACATTGATTAAAAAGTAATCTGAATCATGGATCAACCAACCAGTACCATATCTTCAACAGCACCCCTAGCAAATAAACCCAGGCGACTGCTTTCGCTGGATGCCTTACGTGGCTTTGATATGTTTTGGATTGTGAGTGGCGAAGGTATTTTTCATGGATTGGCCAATGGTATTAAAGAAGATCATGCTCTGATACGGGATCCGCACAACTGGACCATAGCAAGCACCCCAAACCTTTCCCTGTTCGAAAAGATTTTAGTGGGTATAAGCAACCAGCTACACCATTCGCCCTGGAATGGCTTTACCTTTTACGATCTTATTTTCCCGCTTTTTATCTTTATTTCGGGGGTATCTATGCCTTTTTCTTATCAGAAGTATTTCATGGAAAAAGAGACCGGGCAGGCTTCAACAGGTAAGATTTATTATGCCCTGATTAAAAGAACCCTGATTTTAATTTTACTAGGTGCTGTAGTTAATGGCATGTTGCAATGGAAAGGTTATGAGCAGATCCGTTTTGCCAGTGTACTGGGGCGTATTGGCCTGGCCACTTTCTTTGCTGCTTTAATATACCTGAATACCTCACTTAAAAAACAGGTCATCTGGTTAGTATCTATCCTCGTTGGCTATTACCTCATTATGCGCTTTGTACCCGTTCCAGGCTTTGGCAGTGGCATCTTTACGCCAGAGGGCAATCTTTCTGCATATATAGATCTTTTGTTGCTTCCAGGTAAGCTTCATCGGGTAGTTTACGATCCCGAAGGTTTACTGAGCACTATACCGGCCATTTGCTCAGCCATGCTGGGTATATTTACCGGCACATTTATCAAGAATAAAACAATATGCCCCAATCCAAATAAAAAAGTATTGTATTTAATCATTGCGGGCATTGCATTACTGCTAATTGCGCTCGCTGGCAGCTTCCTTTTCCCGATCAACAAAACCATGTGGACGAGCACCTTTGTACTCTTTGCAGGTGGCTGGAGCATCATACTTTTTGCACTTTTCTATTATTTTATCGATGTGTGCAGTTATCAAAAATGGTGTATGCCTATGGTGTGGATGGGCACCAATTCCATATTAATTTATATTTTTGCGCACGGTCTGTTTAACTTCGAATCTACTTCTAACTTCCTCTTCGGCGGAATTATCAATACCATCCCAACTACGTGGCAACAGGCTGGCGTATGGACAGGTGTACTCCTAATACAATTGTTTGGCTTAAAGTTCCTCTTCGATAAAAAGTGGTTCCTAAAAATTTGATATGAAAATAAAAATGCTATTCATAGTGCTGCTCGTACTATCGTTCTCTAACCTGTGGTCTCAGGAATACCTGGTCTCGTCTAATCAACTTATTGCGCGGATTTTACCAAAACAACACCAGGCATTCGTTACCAAAAGTATAGCTGAAGCAAACGGTAAAGATGTTTTTGAAATTGAAAGCAAAAACAACAAGATTGTACTTAGTGGCAGCAGCGGTGTTGCCCTGGCTTCGGCTTTTTATTATTATTTGACCGAATATGCGCACTGCCAGATTACCTGGAATGGCACCAATTTAAATCTGCCTGCTACCCTGCCTGCAGTAAAAACAAAATTAAGAAAAGAAACACCCTACGATTATCGTTACTATTTAAACTATTGTACTTTTAATTACAGTATGAGCTGGTGGGATTGGCCGCGTTGGGAAAAAGAGATAGACTGGATGGCCCTCCATGGTATCAATATGCCTCTTGCCATTACCGGCGAAGAATATACCTGGTACCTTTTATACAAAGAAATGGGCTTTTCGGATGAAGAACTTAAAGGTTTTTTTACCGGACCTGCTTATTTCTCCTGGTTTTGGATGGGTAATATTGATGGCTGGGCTGGTCCACTTCCGGTAAGCTGGATGAAAAGTCACTTTGAACTGCAAAAGAAAATTTTAGCCAGGCAAAGGTCGCTGGGGATGAAACCGGTACTGCCTGCCTTTACCGGACACGTGCCGGCTGCATTTAAAAACAAATTCCCACAAGCAAAGTTAAAAGCCACCAACTGGACCAATGGCTTTGCCGATACTTATATCCTTGATTCTGAAGATCCGATGTTTGCGCAGATCGGGAAGAAATTCCTGCAGAAACAAACCGAATTATTGGGCACCGATCACCTTTACTCAGCCGACACTTTTAACGAGAATGAGCCGCCTTCTTCCGATCCGGAGTTTTTAGGTAAACTAAGCGCAAGGATTTACGACGGTATGGCGCAAGCAGATCCGAAAGCCATTTGGGTAATGCAGGGATGGTTATTCTACAGTGATCGGAAATTCTGGAAAGAGCCGCAAACAGAGGCTTTATTAAAGGCTGTACCAAACGATAAGATGATTTTACTTGACCTGGCTACCGAAATAGAACCGGTTTGGAAAAGGACACAAGGCTTTTATGGTAAACCATGGATCTGGAATATGTTGCACAATTTTGGTGGCAATACCAACCTTTTTGGGCGGATGGATGTAGTGGCAACTGCCCCTGCCGAGGCGCTCAATGATCCACAAAGTGGTAAAATGAAAGGTATTGGACTGAGCATGGAAGGCATAGAACAAAATCCGGTACTTTATGAGTTAATGATGGATAATGCCTGGCAGTCTAAACCCATAGATTTAAAAACCTGGTTACCCAAATTTGTGCGCAACCGCTACGGAAAAAGTAATGCAAATGCGTTAAAAGGCTGGGAAATATTGCGTAAAACCGTTTACAACGTTCCGGCTGATAAATATATCAGAGATGGTGCAGAATCGATTATTCAGGCACGACCTACTTTCGATTCGTTAACCCGTTGGGCAAAAACCACCTTAAATTACCAGGAAAAAGATTTGCTTCCGGCCTGGGATGAATTTGTAAGAGCCGCACCGCTTTGCAAAACCAGCGATGGTTTTCAATACGATCTGGTTGATATCACCCGACAGGTAATGGCCAATTATGCCTTGCCTGTACAAAGAAACATGGTGACGGCCTACCGCAAAAAAGACCTGCTTACCTTTAAAAAAGAAAGCAGCAAATTTATACAGCTGATTGATGATATGGACAGGCTGTTGGCCACCAGAAAAGATTTTATGCTTGGGCCATGGGTAAGTGATGCGAGGAAATGGGGAGAAACTCCAGCTGAAAAAGCACTTTACGAAATGAATGCCAAAGACCTGATTACCCTATGGGGAGATGCGAAAAGCCCCTTGAATGAGTATGCCTGCAGGCAATGGAGCGGCTTGTTAACTGATTTTTATAAACCAAGGTGGCAGCTTTTCCTTACCCGTGCCGAACAAGCATTAAAACAGCAAAGCGATTTTAATACCAGCCAATTTAATGAAGAAGTAAGTAACTGGGAATGGAAATGGGTTAATCAGCGAAAAGACTACCCAACCAAAACTGTTGGAAACCCGGTAAATGTTGCCATGGAAATGTATCAGAAATACCGTAAAACCATTGGGATAATACACCAGTAAACGTAATTCAAATTCCATGAGATTCCTGATCTTATCCTTCGTGTATTTATTTCATAGTCTGGTGGTTAATGCACAACCTAAAGCATTCAACATTGTTAATTTTGGAGCAAAACCCGGATTGGAAGCACTCAATACAAAAGCGATCCAAAATGCTATTAATGTCGCCGGTAAATCGGGCGGACGGATAGTTGTTCCACCAGGGCAATTTGTTACCGGTCCAATCGAACTAAAATCGGGGGTTGAGCTTTACCTTGAAGCAGGTGCCGAACTGTTAGGCAGTACCAACCGGATGGATTACGGTCCGGCGGCGGCCCGTGCACTTATTTCGGCCAATGGTCAACACCATGTTACCATAAACGGCAAAGGTACTATTAACGGAAGGGGCCGCGAAGTGGTTAAAAGTTTATTGCAATTGTTGCATAATGGTACTTTGCAAGATGAAACCTGGATGACTAAGCGTCCTTCCGAATATAACAGGCCCCGTTTAATTGCCTTTAACAATTGCGAAGAGATTAAGGTAAAAAATGTTAAAATTAAAAACAGCGCAGGCTGGGTGCAAGACTTTGCCGGATGCAACAAAGTAACCATTGATAGTGTAACAGTAGAAAGCACCGAATACTGGAACAACGACGGAATTGATATTGTAAATAGCAAAAATGTAAACATTAGCAATTGTAATATCGATGCAGCTGATGACGGCATTTGTCTGAAATCGGAAGGGCGCCCCGGAACCTGCGAGAATATTTATATAGCCAATTGTACCATCCGCTCAAGCGCCAGTGGTTTTAAAATCGGAACAGGCTCTTATGGTGGTTTCCGCAACATTAAAGTGCGAAATATTACCGTTTACAATACCTATCGTTCTGCGATAGCACTCGAAGCTGTAGATGGTGGCTTTATTGATGGTGTAGATATTGATGGTGTTACGGCAAAGTATACAGGCAACGCCATTTTTATACGCCTGGGTCACCGGAATAAAGGTACACAATACAGCTCGGTAAAGAACATCCGCATTGCGAATCTAAAAGCCGATATCCCAAATGCCAAACCCGATGCCGGTTACCCCATTGAAGGACCATTACCCAAATCAGCTCCGCATAATTTATTGCCAGCAGCCATTGCAGGCATCCCCGGACACGATATCGAAAATGTGGTGCTCGAAAATATAGAAATTACCTACGGCGGTGGTGCATCCAAAGCAATTGCCCACATTGCGGTTGATGCGTTGGATACGGTAACCGAAAATGAAGCTGGCTACCCCGAATTTAGTATGTTTGGCGAATTGCCGGCATGGGGCCTTTATGTACACCATGCGAAAGGCATATCGCTTAAAAATGTTAAATTAAACTATAAGAATCCTGATTTTAGGCCTGCCGTTATTTTTGATGATGTGCATACGATAAATTTGGAAGGGCTTGAAATTGAAAAAGCAGCGCATAATAATATTATTATTTTGAAAAAAACAGACCAGGTATCCATTAAAAATATTAAACTACCCATTGACCAGAAAGAGGCAATAAAAACGCTGCCATGATTAACTTTTCCGATATAAAAATGATTAAACTGTTTACAAAACGAAGTAAAAACCGGGCCACCCGATTAACATTTTATACCAGTATTTCATTGCTTTTTATGCTTGTTGGCAGCAAGGCCTTCGCGCAGCAATCTGTAATCAAATATGTGCAGCCATTTTCGGGTACATCCGCAAGTACCACACTCGCCAGCCAGCATATAGAAGACAAAACAGAAAGGCTGGCCAATACCATACCAGCCGTTGCGCCCCCCTTTAGCATGACCCAGTGGACGCCACAAACTCAGCTTTCGGAAAAGAAATGCCTTGCCCCCTATTATTATAACAATAAGAAATTTTATGGCATCAGGGCCAGCCACTGGATCAGCGGCTCCTGTACGCAAGATTATGGTAGCTTTACCATTATGCCCATTTCTGGTAAACTGAAAACCAGCCCAACAGATTATGCAATTGATTATACACATCAGGGTGAAGTAGCTACACCTGCTTATTACAAAGCAAATTTACCTCGCTATAACCTACTTATGGAAGCTACCGCCACCTTGCGTTGTGGCCTGATTAAAATCACAGCATTAAAGGCAGACAGTGTTTATCTGTTAATTACCCCAAATAGCGATCAGGGTAAAGGATATATTAAAATTGACCGCCAAAGAGGTGAAATCTCGGGCTACAATCCTGTTCACCGCATTTACCAGGGCTGGGGAAAAGCAGCAGGCTTTAGCGGCTATTTTTTCATCCGCATTAAAAAAGGTTTTACAAAAAGTGGTGTATTTAGCGGGGGCAATGTTTCAGCACATCAATCCATCGAAAACCAGATAGATTTAGGTGCCTATCTGGGCTTTAAACTACAAAAAGGAGAAAGCATTAGTATTTACGCTGGTACTTCTTTTACCAGTATAGCCGCAGCAAAACTTAACCTCGAAGCCGAGATCAATACGGCCAGTTTCGAAACCGTTGTGGCTAAAACAAGTCGCATTTGGGAGCAGTCGCTTAGCCAGGTTAAGGTTAACGACCCTAATGAAAAAAATAAGCGCATATTCTACACGGCACTTTACCATGCACAGCAGCACCCCCGATTATTTAATGATGTAGACGGCGGGTACCCTCAATTTGCAGGCAATTACGCAAAAAAAACACTGACAAAAGGAAATTATTACGATGATTTTTCAATGTGGGATATCTACCGTGCCCAATTACCCCTTACAGAACTTTTAAAACCCGATCTGACCAACGATTTTGCAAATTCGTTGGTGCTAAAAGGACAACAAGGTGGTTGGCTGCCCATTTTCCCCTGTTGGAATAATTATACTGCAGCCATGATTGGCGACCACGCTACTGCTTTTCTGGCTTCGGCCTATAACAAGGGGATTCGCGGTTATGATGTAAAGGAAGCCTATCGCCTGATGCGCCAGAATGCCTTTCAAATGCCCGATTCGGCTGATTATCTCAATGGCAAAGGCCGCCGTGGGATTAACAGTTACCTGAAATATGGTTATATCCCTATGGAAGACAGCATTCCGGATGCTTTTCACAAACGGGAACAGGTGAGCAGAACGCTCGAGTATGCCTATGATGATTATGCTTTGGCTACTGTAGCGAAAGATCTGGGTAAAACAGCGGATTATCAACAGCTAATGGAAAGGGCTTCTAGTTATAAAAATGTATTCGATCAACAGGTGGGAATGGCCAGGGGCCGCTTTGCCAATGGCAGTTGGTACAAGCCTTTTTATCCTGATCACCGTGAACCCTATATTACGGAAGGAACGCCAAGGCAATACACCTTTTACGTACCACATGATATGCCTGGATTGATTAAATTAATGGGCGGAAGTAAAAACCTCGAAAATGAACTGGATTCCCTTTTCGACAAAAAGGAATACTGGCATGGCAACGAGCCTGGTCACCAGATCCCCTTTTTGTATAATTATACCGCTTCTCCCTGGAAGACCCAGCAGCAGGTATCGCGTATTTTAGCAGAAGAGTATGATGAAGGAGCTGGCGGTTTAAGTGGCAATGACGATGCCGGACAAATGTCGGCATGGTATATATTTGCAGCAATGGGTTTTTATCCGGTAGATCCTGTTTCAGGAAACTACCAATTAACGAGCCCTTTATTTACCCAAACTGTAATTTCCTTTAACAATGGCAAAAAACTAACCATAACAGCCATAAAAAAGACTAAAAAATCTATTTACATCTCAAAAATCACTTTAAACGGAAAATCTTTTACCAAAAATCAAATTACCCACCAATCGCTGATTCAGGAAGGAGAATTGATCTTTTATCTTCAGGATCAGCCAGCGATGCCTTGAATCACTATGAACTGATCTGAATTAAACTTTAAACAAGATCAGGATCATCAGTAGCGCGCTGAGCACAAGAATAAAAAATATCATCCTTTTGGGGAAGATGTCTTTATTCTCTTCGTTCCCGGTTTCATCTAATGTGTCTGATTTTTTCTTTCCAGGCTTCATTGGTAGTACCATATTAATTGCATTCGACTGCATCTATATCAAAAGGATTAATACAGCAGAAATTTATATTTATTGGTCATCACGTTCATCACGTCTCTGTTAAAAGATTGATTATCTTCATTTACTGCAAGCATGTTAACAGGAAAGCTCCGCAACCCATTTAAAAAAAATGTTTTCTTTTTTTTAAATGGGAATACGACATTACCCTACCCTTCTGAAAACATATAACCAGGGCTTTTTTCCTCCAGAACTCATCTCTACCAAATACTTAACAAACAAACAATAATCGGCTAACCTTAAGGAGACATTGGTTGGCTACTTTACAATTACGTTTGCTTACCATAAGTAAAAAACAGGTAAACAACAATGTTTCTATAAAACATTAAGCGATGAAACAGCAAGCCAGAACGATACCAGGAAAACTGGTAGATTTTGATTATAACAGATACAGGTTACCCACTTTTGTGATGCAGTTTAAACCCTCCGTATATCAGGATGGTGATTGCTTTTATGCGGTATTATCTTTTGAAGAGGAACACGATGTTTCAGGCCTTGGAACCTCACCAGAAGATGCATTGATAGACTGGAATGATAAAGTATGCGAAATGCTTGCCTTATCAGGCCCTTTACGTACATCATTAAGTATCAAAAATAAATAAGCTGCCGCAAAAACCGGCTATTACTACCCTTACCTAAATTTATTCTGATGAACCACGATATATCTACCAACCTGGTATTTGACCAGGACTATCATGAGCAACCGAATTTTCTCCGCAATTGCCTTTTTGAAATCAAAAGACCCTGCGATTGTTCGATGATCCAGCTCCATCACTTCTATTTATTATTGAGAAAGGGAAATAAAGTTTCGCCTGTTGATCTGCCCTTAAAGATTTTAAATACAGCGTTCCTTGCATTCTGCTACAATGGCAAAAAGCTGGTCGGCATTTCGGCTATTAAAAGGCCAGGTCAATCTTACCTGGAAGAAGTGTATAAAAAAGCTGGTATTATCACGAACATAGACAAACCATTTTTAGAAATCGGTTATTCATTCACTCGTGAATCAGTTCGTAAAAAGGGAATCAGCAGCACATTAAAAAGGATGTTACTCAAAAAAATCAGTGATCACCCTGGTATTATATTTTCTACTACCGCAACCCCCAGCAGTCAGCGATTTCTTGTAGCCAATGGTTTCCGGGCAAAAGGGAATCCTTATCAGGGTAACTTCGATAATCATATCATCTACTTTGAACGTACGCAGTGATATTGATTAGCCTGGCAGGGGTTCAAAAAAGATGTTTATGCGCATAATATATGTGGTTTTTGGTTGCTCTTATCCGATGCAGCCTGCTGAAATGCTTTAAGAATAAGCAAAAATGGAGAAAGCAGATAAAATACGCTGAACTGCATTGGCCATCAACGCTACAATTACTTCATTTAGCTAATTTAAGAGCGCCCAGGCACAGAAGGGTAAAACTGAAAAAATTTCAGCAATGCACTGAAAAATTTTCATAAAAAATGAAAATTTTTCAGGTAAAACCGTTCGCCAACCTGCCTTGAACGCCTTGGCACGGCGCTTGATTAACCAGAGATGTAACCTTTTGAAAAAGGTTAAAGCGTTAAATTAATTGATTTATAGTCCATTTATTATTAAAACATTAAAAGGAGAAAAAACTATGACATTGGTTAAATTCAATCCAGAAAAAAAGAACAGTTCATTATTGCCAGGCTTTAATGACATCTTTGAATCAGTATTAGGCGATACCTTTTTTAACGACCGTCGCTTAAGCAGCGTGCCTGCGGTTAACATTTCCGAGTCGAATGAAGCGTACCACATTGAACTTGCGGCACCCGGATTAAAAAAAGAAGATTTCAAGGTAGCTGTAGAGCGGGATATGCTGACCATTTCTACTGAGCAGCGTATAGAAAACAATACTGAAGGTAAAATCTACAACAGAAGGGAATATAGCTACTCTGCATTTACCAGATCGTTTACCCTTCCGGAAAGTGCTAACGTGGAGCAAATTCAGGCTGCTTATACGGATGGCGTACTCAAACTCAACATTCCAAAAAAGGAAGAGGCTAAAGCGATCGCCAGACAGATCGAAATACAATAATTTCCCAAGTGCCGCTAAACGCGGCACTTTTTATTGATCATGTACCCAAATCTGTTAAAAAAATGCAACATTTAGCTATGGAAACCCGTTTCACCATCAACATCAGCCTTCAGGGACCAGGTGGAAAAATCACCTATGGCAAATTTTCTCTTGGCAAAGACAAAAAAGAAGCCAGCGAAATTTTCTCACTGCTAAAAGGAAGCGCAGAAGATGTTCCAGGCTGTTCGTTAAAAATAGAATTTCTGGAAGAACTTATGGAACTGCCTATTCCTATAGGCACCATAAACTGCTCTTTGGATGAGCTAAAAGAAAATATAGCAATCATTACAAAGGAAATATTCCGTATCGCCCACCTGGAGAACGGAAATATTGATTGTTAATTTTGGTTTGATTGGTTCTTGTTAAAAAAGCATATTATGCCTGCCCTCAACTTTTTTGCTTGATCCTGCTAAACTGATCTACCTAGCACAAAAGGATATCAGCCAGAAATGGACTATGTCCATGGGCAATCCATTATAAATTACGTCTAAGCCTGAGATAAATAAAGACCAACGATTTAATATTCCCTTCGATCTGATAAAGTTGACGCAATTTTGCAATCCCCCGGCGGATATTACATTTTTTTTATACATTTAAACACTTAAATAGCAATCGATAGCCTTAAAACTGGTGGTTCCTAGTAATAACACAATTAAGTTATGATGAACATTTTTTTGGACTCAAACGTCCTCTATCACGACTATTTTTTTGAAAACAAGTCTAATAAACAGCTACTGGATTATTGCAGGAATGGATTATTGAATCTGTACATGTCAGAAATTGTCCGGCTAGAATTAAGGAGACAATTTCAAAAAGAGATCGAAGAAAAGAACAGGGAAATAAAAAAAATTATCAAAGACGCAGACAGGCTGAGAATTGAAAGTGAAATGCGCGTGATTGATGTTGTCCAGCAACTGGCAAAGTTTGACAGGTTTTATAAACAGTTAAATTTAAACGATAATTTTAATTTGTTGCCATATCATAATGATTTTCTACCTGATCTTGTGGACAGGGCAATCCATAGACGAAAACCTTTTACAGAAGAAAAATCTGAGCTCAAAGATGCTATAATCTGGAAAACATATGCCAAATACGTGGAGGATAACGATACAGCAGATTGTATTTTATTGACCAATAACACATCCGACTTTTGTGCAAGGCAGGATAAATCCAAAATCCACCCCGATCTGGAGTATGATTCCAAGAGATTTTCGGTTATTAATCAAGCCTTTGATTTTATCAAATCACATGGGTCTACCCTTGAAAGTCCCGAGAACATATTCCAGGCTTATGTCAATCAGATTGTAATCAATGAAAAATTTGTGTTGGAGATTTTAACGAAAAATTTCGAAAAGGAGATCGAAGATGAAACCCATAAAAAAGTTGATAACTTACATCCTTCAGATGTCCTTTCCGATGACTACTTTTTTGACGGACAAATGGTTGCTTATGGATGCGATATCTTAGAATGTGAGGACATTGAATATGAAATATTCGGTGACAGGGCACTTGTATCGGGATTAGTTTATGTGAGCTGTGAAGTTGAAATACTACAGTATAATCCTGTTCGAGATCCCGGAGAAGACCGCTATTCCTGCGTTGGTGAAAAATACTTAACTTTTAAAGTGCTTTTCAACTTTGATCTTCGGAAGGATGAAATGAGTTCAGAATTTGAAATTACTGACTTAGAGGTCAGCGGTATCGATTGATTATCGTCGAAGACAAACTGAACCTGATACATTAGCAGATTATTTGAGAAATCTTAAACACTGCGTGTCCTTCATAATAAAATCTACAGCGAATCTGATACATCTAAGTAAAGGAAACCAAAACACGCATTGGAGATTAAAAATAAAATATTTATAAATAGGTGCTCACCGATACGAGTCCAGTTACATTTGCTTTTATTGCAGCTTATTTAAGATATCTCCTATATTTGCACAATTTAAATTTTCAACAATGCCTCATTCCTATTCTAAAAGACAATCATCCCAGGAAACTGCTTTATATAACCTAGCAAAAAGACAACTCAACTATAATCAATTTCAGTTGAGTGAAGATGGCAGATCTTTCTTAGACAAGGTCATTGCCGAGGCTATAGACAATTCACTTAAAGGTTACCCATCAGAGCAATTTGCTGTCGGCCGCCCTCAAACAAATGTAAAATCTGTCGGTCAACATGCCACGAGCCTAAGAGCTGTAACACATCGATCTCCGTCTTTCAATCAAAGAGGAAAGAAGGCTTCAACGAGAGTTAGATACATAAGGATGACACCACTGCATCACAGCATTCTGATTCTTACACATGAAATTATGAAAAGCCAATATACTTTCACGATAACCGAAAACGATATCCGAAGGACATTGCAACGCTTGTGTCCCATCTGGCCGTTCTGTTAACCATGGGAGATTTCAAAGAAAAATCCTTCGATTTTGCCAACGAGGCACTGAAGCTGATCCTTACGCTTGCTACTGGTGTACTGGCCTTTACCATCGCCTTTATGAAAGACATGATCGGAGAAAATCCGGTGGAATCCAAGGGCTGCCTCTTCGCAAGTTGGGGATTGATAATGGTGTCCATTGCATCTTGTCTCTGGGCCTTATTTGCCATCATCGGCACAGCAAATACTATTGGAAAGAATACCAGTGCTAATCCAAGCCCTGAAGGCATCTATGACGGTAATATTAAAATCCCTACGGTTGCAGCAATTTTATTCTTCATTGCGGGAATGTCATTTATGATCGTCTTTACATTAAATAATTTTCCTTCTAAGGGCAAGGCTGCTGAAAAGAAAGTGGAGAGGGAAGTCAAGACATGCTGTTACCATGACTCAATAACCGTTGTCGTCAACGTCAGACAAACGAAAAATAACACCGCAGTTATAAAATCTGCAAAGAAAACAAAAAGGTGCAAATGCAGGTAAACAATACTTTGATGAGCCACCAGTAATATTTTCTGGTCTTCAACTATTCTACCTAAGCAAGTACTTAATAACTTAATAAATATGCGAAGTAGAAGCACTCCTCCCATCTACCTTTTAGGGTCTAAATGATGTCAAGTGGACTGCTCCTTCTGTGAAGAAAACAAGGTTTTTAGGTTCAGAAACAAACCAGACAAATGAATTCCAGGTAATAGCAGGCACGGTCTTTTTAAAATCCTGAACTTCCCTGCTTAGGTATGCCGTTACAAATGTAACTGAGCCCCTAACAAAACCAGCAGTATCGGTAGGCTAGTATAAAGCTTCTTTTCTTCGGTCACTGAGCAGATCGTCCCTGGCTACAACCTCTAAAAAGACCAAGACAGAGTTCTTAGCGCCAAGGTCAACCAATATGATGTCCGGCAGTTCTTATCTGCCTCAATATTCAGCCCGATTGCTTTTGCAAGCTCATCGTCCTTAGCGACCACTTTATCATCGCTTGTACTCAACCACAAAACCATAGGTATGTGAAGATATCTTGGGGCATTCCCATCCTACCAGCTTCCGGAAATTGACGACAGTCCGCTAACGGCAAACTTAAAAGGCCTTTACGGATATATTACAGCATTACCGGCAACAAATGAACAGTTAAAACATTTGCTGTTGGCTAAAGTCTCTACTATAAATAGCGAGTTTTCTGTAGAACAGGAACCGCAGGAGACCAAAGACATCATACCACTGCTTCAAAAACTAGCAACTGAGTTTGATGCGATTATATTCACACAGCCAGGCACTTTAATCAGCAAGTCTGGCGGACAACACTTTTTGGATAACAATTTAGATCTAATCCTGGATACCTCAGGAAATTCAGAAATTGAAAAACTTAGTGTTCATATTGAGTTGAAATATTTTGACAAGGAACAATCTCAATTGTCTGACGATCAAATCAGAAGAAAAGAAAGAAGTGAAGCAATACTGAAAGTAAGAGGCATCAAAGTTAATGCAAATTTACCCTGCATCGATGCTGAAACTGAAACTTTAATAAGGACACCAAAAGAAATTGCGACCAGGTTGTGCATTCTGGCCGTCACCAATTTTGTGGCAAATAATGTAATACCGGCAGATATTGCAATTGCCTATTTGCAGCAATACGATTTATGGGCAGAAACCACACCTGAAGAAAAAGAATTCCTTGGTCATCCTACAGAAGAGCGGAAAAATACGGAAAGTTGGAAAAGCGAATGTATTTACACGCTGATGTGGGCCTTAGGTAAGATTGATGAACTTAATTTCCCTGACCAACTTTGCGATTTAAATGATATCCCTGAACAAGATTATCCTGTTGGTGCGGGAAAAGACCCCAATGCTTTTATAAATTCCATATCTGAAACAAGATCTGCAGCTGAAATTCTGGATGCAAATGACCTTTACTACAGAATCGACTGGGCTTGTGTAGATGCAAGATTGGCAAACGTCCAACTTGAAGAAGCTATTTCTGGCGTGGTATATGAAAGGCACTACGCCCTAAATTGGCTAATCAGGTATGGAGAACAAGATTGGGATGATGTAAGTTGTGATACCTAGCCTACCCCGGTTCGGGTAAAATTCATCCACCATAACTCAATCACATAACATTAAAAATCCAGGTTCGGTATATGTGGTCGCTACGCCGAAAGCTGGCCAGCACCATGTTGTCAAAGAAAGATATTGTTCCATATCCCCTGTAAATTGTCGTATATCACCCTGTAAATTATCCGGTAATAACATCATATTTGTTAAACATATTTAGCGCCTGTTTAAATTTTATTCAATTACATTACTTCTCCTAGTTTGTCACAAGAGCGAAGTCGAATGCTTCTCTTAACTATAAAAAATTGTCTTCGACTACGCTCAGACTGACATACGAAATAAATTTTACTTAATTTTAAACAGGCGCTAATTCTAAAATAAAAATAATTGTATGTCAGACAACAGCGTTTCATTACACAGAGTGATTAAAGCATCACCGGAGAAGGTTTACCGTGCTTTTACCGAGCCTACAGCACTTGCATCGTGGATGCCGCCTTATGGATTTCTCGGTATCATTCATGGCATGGATATAAAGCCGGGCGGCACATTTAAAATGTCTTTCCAGAATTTCACTACAGGAAGTACTAACGCGTTTGGTGGAGAATACTTAGAGGTCGTTCCGAATGAATTGTTAAAATACACAGATAAGGTTGAAGATTCAAATCTGACTGGCACCATTGTAAACACCATCTGGTTCACTAAAACATCGGTTGGTACGGACTTAAAAATATTGCAGGAAAACATACCTGCGATGATACCTGTGGAGATGTGTTATCTTGGTTGGCAGGAATCTCTTGAAAAACTCATTAAACTTGTAGAGCCAAACATACCAGATGCTTAGCAAACCGGCAATCATGCTTATGGTTCAGTTTTTGTTATAATTCCAAATCTAAAAAAACGCACCATGAGAAGTAAATTTGCCGGTTTGGTTATTATGATGTTTGCTTCAGCATGTAATCCATTTCCAAAAAAAGATAGCCATCCGGAAGTGCCTTTAATTTCCGAATTACTTAAGGATCAGCGTAAGTTTAAGCTGGTTACAGACATGCAAAATTTAAGTGAAATCATCTTTTTAGAAGATGACAGAATTTTTTTGAAACCAGACAGAAGTGACGCTCCATTTAAAATAATGGACGTAAACAAACGGATCATTTTTGAAAACACTTATGATTGGGACCTTCCTTTTTTCATAGATAAGAAGGGTAATCTTTATTTTAATCGCAAGAAATACTTCTATCCGGATTATCGCAAATCCCAGGACTTCAAAAATGTAGTTTTTGCAGACAGCCTGAGTGCAAAGTCGGAAGAACTTAACATTGAAAATGACAGTTTAAAACTTTTGGCACTTCATAAATATGAAACAACACTTTTAAAAAGATACGGTTACAAACCTTGTGAATATGTAACTGTGCATCAGGAACGTTGTAATATTTTTGAAATAAAAGATGAAACACTATTTGTGCGCAATGACTATCTTTTTAACAGTGAATTTTCAAGAACTGCAAAAGATGTGAAGAAATTTGATGACGATGTGCTAATTCGATGGAAGCAAGGCACGCTCCCCTCTCCGGTATACATGTATTATTATAAGTTAGGCGACCTTAAGTTCAAGGTGGAGAACTTGATTCTGCCACAAGTGATTAAGTTGCATGACATAAAACACCTTTATTCCCCCGATTTCGGGTTGTATAGGATCATAGAGTAGTTGCCCTGACTTCTGCTAACGCTCTAGTATATTGATATTAAACCATAGAATATAGATGCGCAATTCTTCGTGCATTTTGGCTGCAATGATTACCTTGTATTCGTATTCCTCATCGTTCAATCCATTATGAAATGACCCGAACAGCCTTTATGACTAAAAAAATATTTACAATTTTTGTGCTATTTATCGCCTTATGCTCGTTTAGGAAAGGCTTTTTCCATCAAACACTGGGCGATATAGCCGCAATCGACTTTCCGGACAAACCTCAAACCACTGATACCTTAGGCCAACATTTACATCATTATAGTGATTCATCAGGCTTTTATCTTGCCGGTTTTGCTGATCTTACTACTAAAAGCGGTGCAGGTTTCAGTCAAAACGAACTTGACAGCATTTATTCCGGATTTATTGGAGGAACATTAAACACATCAAAGGGCGAACTTGTAAGTAAAAAGCCTTACCATATCGATGGATTACAAGGATATGAGATTAAATATGTAACCAACAATCCTAATCTATCAAATTTACGGTTTAAAAGGATGCTGTTCCTGAACAATCAAATGCTTTATGTTGATTTCTGGACGGATAAAGATAAAGACGAAAGGTCTAAACCCGCCCGGGAGCGATTTTTCAATTCCTTAAAGATTACCGCAAATAAGGCGAGCCGACAACAAGGTGCTTCCGAAATTGGAAATGTAGCATTTGGATTAGGATATATTGTCGGTCAGGCGATAGTATGGGTGGTATTGGCAGGAGTAATTCTCGTTGTTATTTTGTTTATAGTCAATAGAAATAAAAGACGGCCTATGTAGTTGCCTGGCCTTTTTGCATTAAATACTGTCTGCTGATCCGAAGCTCAGGCTTCTCTGTGAAAAGATATAAGCAGATCAGAAAAATCCACTCCAAAGGTTTCATTAGCAAATAGGTTAGGTTTGATAAGCCTTCATTATTGATTTTTTTTGATAAATTATATCCATACCTGTCGTAATTACGTCTGATGATCCTATGCATACGAGGCGAAAAGTCCTGGATCATTTCTTCAAATGCATTGGCAATCAGCAATTGGCGGTTTACCACAATCGTCCTTCCACCCCTAACACCCAGCCGAAGAGGTTTTACCAGCTTTGGACTCCCAGACACTGCAACAGTACACAAATAATGTCCTTTGTGATCCAGAACAGGTGGGTGCATTTGCCTCGAAAACCTCCAGGTCGTCGTATCCGTAAAGACTTTAACCATACTGTCTGCATCCTGTCCCAATATCAATAGTAAAACTGTCGTAATCAACATCACCGGAATGAGCAGGATCAGCCCCCACAGCGGAAGATTACTTTTTCGGGCCAGATAAAGATTCACCCTGTTTAAAAACGCATTAGCGTACACCCTTTCACGGGCTGCCACAGCATCTTTCCTAAGCACATGTAAAACCGTTAAGCCAGCTATTACAATACCTAGTACGGGTGTAAACAGAAACAAAAAAATGTGATCTGACCGATCATACCAATCAATACTTTTTGTGTTGTGCTCCGAGATTTGCATTAAAATCAGTACATTAATTACAATACCTGTAATGATAAAGCTAAGTGCCAGCACAGTGGCCAGGGGTGGCAAACGGGTGCCTTTAAGCCAAATCAAAATTAGCGCGCCATGAAAAGCAAAACAATAGCATGCGAGACTCAAAATATGTTTTTCCCCAAACGGGATGTAACACATACCATCTACAGGATCAATTGCAGTGAAATAATCTGCCTGGTGCGTCATTAGCCCAATGCAAAATGCGCATATCGAAAATACATAAGCAATCATCAAGCCCAGGCCCGCAGGACGAATAATCTTCTTAAACTGCCTGAAAATCAATACCGTCACCCCGGCAATCAATACGAAAAGTAATATCGCTAATATGATCATATTACTACTTATTTATAGTTCTGGTAAAAACTATTTTGTCAAAGGCCGGCTTTTTGCCTGTTCCCATCTGTTTGGTTAAGTAAATCACCCTGTTATGCGCTATTACAATCTCACTGTATGGCGCATGGTGCTCAGTTTCTTCGGGCATAACGAGTTTTCCATTTTTCGGCAGAGCCTTGTACACATCAGCACTTTCACGTTTCTGAAATTTTGGTGTCCAATCCATGATGGTGGCATAACCATACTCAAAATATATTTCAAGACACCTGCTTGTTTTTTTATTTGTCCATAGTCCTTCAAATCTTTTTTGATCTGTTTGCTTAGGCTTAAGAGCTGACTGCGCATTGATATTCCCGGTTGTTATCAACAAAGCCAGAAATGCGATAAACCACTTACTATCTATCATCATGTTTCTTATTATTAGCTAAGGTATGGTTTGCATCACAGTCATCGTAAAAACCTTATTATTTTTTATACACTATGCTACCTCATAACTGTCACCGCCATCAGCACCGGCTGCAGTAATAAATATTTCCTTCTTTCTTCCCTTGTATACCTTAACTTGTCCGATGTATCCCTATTGCCCTGTGATCTGGCATTGTATTCCACTTAGGTGATTCAGCTATAAAAGATCATGCTCCTGATCTGTGCCAACTGTTTGATGTTTTTTCGGCGGTTTCCATGCATTCAGTGTTTTATGCTGAATAAATTTCCGAATAAATTCCTGTTCCCGGCTTTTTGTTTTCCATATTTGGTCGATGAGGCTGATGGCCCGGGCAAAAATATTACCTACCTTAGCGGAAATATTTTGAACTGAATGAACGGTCTGGATCTCATACGTGTGCTGGCGGTTGTCGCCGTGGCGGTTTCGCTGATCCTGGGCGTTTTTCTATTTACGGTCAGCACACGCCACAAGCTTAGCAATGTGCTATTGGCGGCATTTATCCTGATCAATGGCCTGGACCTGAGCATGCTGTTTCTGGGCCAATGGCTTCAGCAATACCCTGGTGCGCTGGTGCTGCTGATCACCGTCTCCCTGTTGAACAACCCTGTTTTTTACCTGTATGCAAGATCGGCCTGCGATTCGGACTTTAGGCTCCGGCTTGTGCATTTATGGCATGCCGTTCCTTTTATCCTGATCAACGTTGAGCTGATTCCGAGGTTCTATCTGGCGGGGCACGGCGAAAAGCTCGGTATGCTCGAAAGCTACGCCAGCATACCCGAACTTGGATGGTTGATCGTTATCGGGAACCTGCAGTTCGTCTATTATATCACCGCGATATTCCTGGTGCTGAAAAAGTACAGGAAGCTGTACCAGGAAAACTATGCCGATCCGGCGATCATCACTTACCGCTGGTTGTTCCAGCTGGTAATGGTAGATACCGTTGCCCATAGCATCGTGCTGGCCAAGGACCTGTTGAAACTAGGCAACTGGGGCAGCTGGTCGGACAGCCTGCAGCTGCTGGTGGGGATCAATGCGGTGTTCATCCTGTGCTGGTTCGTATTCAAGGCACTTTACAATCCGGACCTGTTCCGGGGGGTCAGTTTCCGTCTGGAACCGCTGAGGCGGCAGGCCGTAACGGCCATTAATGAACAAACCCGGCAAAAGATCGATCTACTGAAGACATATATGCTCGAGCGGGAGCCTTTTCTTGATCCCTCGCTCACCATCCAGCAACTGGCCAGGCAGCTAAAGATGCCGATGAAGGAACTGTCCGTTCTGATCAACCTGCACCTGGGCCAGCATTTTTTTGATTTTGTCAACGGCTACCGTGTACGTAAGGCCATGGAACTCCTGCGGGATGATCTGCAACGGGAACGGACCGTGCAGGAAATCTTCTATGAGGTAGGCTTCAATTCCAAGTCCTCCTTTAACACCGCTTTCAAAAAGCTGACCAACCTTACCCCCAGGCAGTACCGGAACACCGCTCCAGCAGTGGATTAGCTAAAAGTACTACCACTAAATTGGTTCGACTTTCCGCATTCGGACGTTTTTGGCCTGCGCTGGCCACACCTTTGTCACATTCAAAAAAATGAGACATGAAAAATACAATGCTTAAGAACCTGGTTGTGATATTGCTGCTTTTGCCGATTCTGGCCAAACCACAGGCCAAACTGAGCGGCAGGGTGACCGATGAAAAACAGGCCGCCCTTGGATGGGCCAATGTGATGCTGTTAGACAGTGTTGGCAAGATCGCCAGTGGAACGACGAGCAAAGAGGACGGCTCTTTCGAGCTGCAGTCAGAACGGGCAGTTTTACCCTCAGGATCTCTGCGATCGGCTATACCGATTTTCGAAACGCCCTGCTATTGCGGGGCGATACCAGTCTGGGCAACATCTCCCTTAGGGCGGATACCAAAAGCCTGTCGGAGGTTTCCATTATCGGGCGCAGGAAACTGGTGCAGTTCACGCCGGGAGGACTGGTGTTCGATGTGCAGAACAGTGTTGCTGCCAGCGGGGGCAATGCGGTCAATGCCCTCAGTTCCGCGCCAGGGGTAATCGTGGAGAACAATATGGTCAGCATGCTGGGCAAAGGGGCTTCAAGGGTCATGGTAGACGGGCGCATGGTCGAGCTGTCGGGAGCCGAACTGATGGGCTTCCTGAAATCGATCCCTTCATCCGACATCAGGAACATTGAGGTTATCGGCAATCCCCCGGCCAAATATCAATCTGCCGGAAACGGGGGCCTCATCAATATCAACCTGAAAAAGGGAAGCGGGAATTCCTGGAAGAACTCGACCACGGCAACCTATGACCGGAACAGCTATGACGTTCTTTCGCTCAGCAATGTGTTGTTGTACAATAGGGAAAGGTTCAGGCTGTCCCTAAGTGGCAACGGCCAGTTGGGCCATTCCAGAGTTTCCCAGCGCCTGGATACCTATTATCCTTCCGGTTTGTGGAACCTGGACTATACGGGAAAGCAGGACGAAAATAAGCACTTAGGCCGTTTGGCACTGGATTATGACCTTAGTAAAAATACATCGGTAGGTCTGCAGTATTTTGGCAGCCGCCAGACCCCTGGCACCAGCGACCACACCGATATACTGATTCACAATGCTTCTGGAGGGCTGGATTCGGTGCTGGTTAACCAGGGCACCAGGATGCTGGGCTCGACCAGCCATACCTACAATGCGCATCTGGTCTCTACGCTGGATACGATGAAAAGAATACTCTCCTTTGATCTTGACTATTTTAGCTTCCGTTCAGGCTTTGATAACGATTTCAGAGCAACCGTCTTTACTCCTCAAATGGACTTTGTCCGAAATGACCAGAGCGCGAATAACAGCTCTGCGCAGCATATTGATAACTACAGTGCAAAGGTAGACATGGAACATCCGGTAAAGGGCTTGAACCTGGCTTATGGCGCAAAACTCAGCAGCATTGCCAGCAGTGCCGATGTCCGGTATTTCAATACCATCAGCGGCTCACCGGTTCCTGATCCCTCCAGGTCCAATTCCTTTTCCTACCGGGAGAACAACCAGGCCGTTTATCTCAGCGGTGCGGGAAACATCGGGCCAAAGTTTGGCCTGAACCTGGGACTGAGGCTCGAGAATACCCAGACCACCGGACGTTCCGCCGATTTGGCCCGGTCGACAAAGACCAGTTACCTCAAGCTCTTCCCCACCCTGGACATCACCTTTAAGGCCAGTAGCAGCCATAACTTCAGCATCAACTACGGCAGACGGATCACCCGCCCGGGCTTTGCCCTTCTCAATCCGTTCCGTTCCTATATCAACAGCAACAGCTATTCGGAGGGAAACCCTTTCCTGCAGCCCTCCTTCAGTGACAATTTCGACCTGACCCACAGCTATAAGGGGCTGATCAGGACGGAGCTCTTTATCAATAGGACCGCCAATGGGTTTGGTCCGATATTCACATCCAATTCTGACGGCAACACGCTGGTCATCACCCGGGAGAACTACTATAAGGGTCTTGATTATGGCCTGGGGGTAACCCTGACCAACGACATCACGCCCTGGTGGCAGAGCCAGAACCTGGTTTACCTGCTGGGTTCCAGGACCAGTTTCATCAATGGCATCAATGCCATTCCTTCTGATCAGGCACAGCTCTATCTGTCGAGCAACAATAGTCTTTCCATTGGCAAGAGTACCAAGGTACAGGTGGACTACCGCTATCACACTGCCTATACCAGGGGGCTTTATAGTTTTGGCAATCTTTTCAGTCTGAACCTTGGGCTCAGACAGAGCCTGTGGAAGGAAAAGGTTTCGGTGTCGCTGTTGGCCAACGACGTGTTCAACCGGGCCTACCTCAGGAACTATAGTTCTGTGGTCAACGGTACCAGGCAGGTATACAATGAGAACAATAGCAGCCGCTATTTCAGGCTGTCGTTCGCCTATAGCTTTGGCAATAAAGATATCAAGGTAAAACAAAGGGAGTTTGGAAATGATGAGGAGAGAAGGAGGACCAATTGAACGCCCTAATTCCCCGATAGGATTCCATGACGAGGTAAGCAGAAACAAGACCCCGTTTGCCCTTTAATTTTGATCATGACAACCCCGAAAAACCAAAATTTTAGTATCTTAGGATAATCAACAAGGGATGATCACCCAAATCGATCCATCTGATTAAAAAACTCCAAAAACAATATTCCAAATTCCACCTTCACGCCACATTTACCCCACGTTCAGGCCGCCTTCCGGCCAGGTCTGCTTCGTACCTGCTTGCACTCAACTTTACACTTGCTTCGGTTGAGTTATAGTCCTCGTGTAGATTCGGTAGGTCAAAGATTTGCGTCACTTTTGATTGGCGGGTTAACTATAGCTAAATGAAAGGTAAGGAGAAAGTTAACCTAAGGTATTGTTGGTGTATAGCTGTGTCGGAGCAGCCCGCACAAAGGGGCAATAAACGGCTATTCGGGGCTTTAGCATAATGAAACCTTTTTAAAGTTAAAAGGGTTCGAATCCTATTAAGTCTATCCATAAAAATAGATCAATACATCAATTAAACATGCTTAAAGCCACTTTAAAAATACTAAAAATCAGGTGCAATTTACTTCGAATTTCAGAAAAATAGCCATTACTGAGCTGTATAAACGAAAAAAGAGGCTTTTGCCTCTTTTTTCAGTTTTTAACATTTTGTGTCGGAATGGCAGGACGAAAACCCATCTATATAACAAATTGAATATCAGAATCTTACTCACCCATAATTTTAGTGGTGCTATAATAGGGGATTGCCTATTTTTAGCCCAATTTCAGCCAGGAAAATAACATTTCTACCAGGGTATTTTCCCAGGTCTAAAACTATTTAACTGGCATAAAGTTAATTAAAATAGCACATTTTTAGTCAAAATTTTACCTATTTCTTATCTACACTTACAGACAACTCCAATATAAATAAATTTCCATTCTCCATCGCTTATTAATTTAGTCTTTAGACAGTCGGCTTTCATTCTCAAAATCCTGACTAAGTTGGATAGCCTGAATTAATCTAAGTGTAAAACACAATAAACATTGTTCTGTCGGCCCGTGTGGATAATTCTTTTAGAAGCAGCTCAGTGGTTTGGTTATCTTTGAAGCCTCAGGCTGAACTGGGAACAAAAGCCTAAAAATGCCATAAGGTTAATTCTAAGCAAAAGCTTCTATTCATATGAGAAATGCACTTATTGGTTACACTTATCAGCAGCAAGTGATCAGCCTGCTTTTGGGAAAGATGGACGTAGAACGAAAGATATCTTCCCTAGTTATGGAGGCTCAGGAAGGGCATCAGTTCGATGATGTTAAAATCACTTTGGAAGGGGTAAGCTACTGTTTCCAGACCAAGGATATTTTTGACCTTAAACGCTCGGATCTCAAGATTGAGGGAAATGCACTCTTGATCCGTGGCAAACCCCACCTGCTCTCGGATGGTGTGAACATCCTTTTTGCAAAGGGTATTAAACTTAAGGCAGACCATCAGGTACTCGGTTTTCAGGCGGAAGACTTCTATGGCTTACACCTGGTCTCTATGGACCGATTGGAAATGGAGGACCTGCTGGAAGAATTATATAGTGACAATTATTCTTCGAGATTTAGGTTGGACCGGTTTTTAAAGGATAGGCTTGATGCAAGGGAGTTCGAAATCTCCTCCAGTCAACTGCCGAGCATCGAAGTATTCAGTACAGTGCTAATTGAACCAACGATCGATCTGGCAAGGGAGGTACTCGCCTTTGAGAATCTACTGCTGATCGAAGGCAAACCGGGCTCAGGAAAGAGCCACTTAGTAGCTAACCTCGAAAAGCGCCTAGACCCTGTACTGGTTTACCGTTTTTGGATCTCCAACCAGGATAAGGACTACCGCGAAAGGCTCCGGTTTGCCAACTTCTTGTCCGACGTGAGCAAAAAACTCTTTGACGATATTCTGCGCAGATCCGGGGACGAAGTTATCGCAGGACTAATTAAAAAAGGAAAAACGCTGATCATTGACGGACTGGACCACGTGGAAAATTATGAACCTGAGGATCTGGAAGATTTTATCTCCTTTATCGAAAAGGCTAGTAAGCTGGTCAAGATCATCGTCCTGAGCAGGCCGCTGACCAGGAAGCTGGAATGGAAAAAACAGGCACTGGCAAACTGGAATGAGGTGGAGACCAGACGGGTATTGGCCGAACTCTACCGGATTGATAGTTATCAGACCTGCAATGATATCTACCTGATCACTGCGGGCTATCCGATATTGGTGCGTTACATTGCAGAGCATTTCAGGAGGGACGGTAGCTTGCCGGAATTGAAGCAGATCAGCGATGTGAATATCTATTATAACGGACTGATCAAAAGCCAGAAAGGCAAGCAGGCCTTGGCAGTTTTCTTGTGTTGCAAGGGTTTCCTGATGCTCAGTGAGCTGGACATATTCCTTGAACAATATCCCGCCTCCTATGTACGGGAATTCATCCAGGAGCATCCCTATCTGTTTGAAATCAGGCTCAACAGGGTGTCACTTTTCCATGATAGTTTTCTCACTTTCTTGAGGATAACCGGTATCGGCAATAACGAATTGATATTGCATGTGGGCAGGATCGTCGCCGATTCACTGCGCAACGGAGAGAAAAGATTCCAGTCCCGTTTCGGTCTTTTTGAGATCGAGCCGGCTGACCGCCTGGTCATCATCAGGCAATATGCAAATATCTGTTATTTTGAGGAACTGATGTCGGGTGTCGTAGATTTTGAAGCAGTAAGGGGATTTTATGGACATATTCGGGATTGGCTTGACGAAATGGAAGCGGAGGATCTGGACCTTGTGGGATACTTTGATCTTAGCATGATTTTGAACATTGTGATCCGTGATCACATCTCGGCGATGAATGCATTTCATTTTACCCTAGTCAAAGCTTTACTGGAAAATGGCTATCATGAGGAAGATGTGACCAGCAGTGGCTATCTTTTCGCGATGCTATATTTTATAAGGACTGATGACGGTACTCTAATGTTCAACCTTAATGCTGATAGCAATTACGAAATCAAGGATTTTTACCGGAATCTCAGGTCAGAGGTACAGGAAGAGGTCGACTATTTTTACCGGCATACCAGGATACTAAGCCCCGTGCGTATCAAACGGGCCCTTGCGGATACTAAAAACCACCACTGGGAACAAGACCTAGTTTATATCTTAGAGAATCTTTACATATACAGGAAAAAGGTGAAACAGAATGGCGACCTTTTAGATATTGTATCCACTTATCTGAAAGGAGACAACTCTTGTAAACAACAACTAAAGGAACGCCTACCCTATCTTTCTCCGCACCAACCGGATTGGATATTGGAAAACGTTAAAAAGAACCTACAGTCCCTGGGCCATCTTGAAGATGAAAACGACTTCCTTTTGCTTTCGCTACCCGAGTATATTGCCAGGCATATGGATAAAAGCAGCTTTACACTGTGCAATGGCATCCACAGTTATCTCAGACTTGCCCTGGAGCAAAAAAGGAAGGTGGAGATCGGCGCATTGTCGACATTTTGGACAAAATACTATATCCGCCGTGACCACTCCCTTAACTGCCTGGATCAGGTACTCAGCGTTTTCGAAGAGAAGGGAATCATCGACTGGAAGGTATCGGTCGGTTTCATCCATCACCTGCAGGAGATATCTGAGAAAGGTTACCATAGTCTGTTACAAGAGTATATCGTCCAGCACCCCCTATCTTTTTTGGCAGATCTGATCTCTGCTTTTGATCCCGAAGCGCTCATCATAGACTGGTTTGAGCTGCCAGTTAGGTTTATCAATGTATTTCCTATCGGTTTATTCCAGATCGGCGTTGGGAAGCTGCTCAAGTACCATAACTACGACCGGGGCATACCTTTACGGGATGTCACCAATTTGCTAAACTCTGATTTCAACGGGGAATTCCGCAGGATCGTCAGGCAGTATGGCTATTCGATATCTCTGGAAGCAAATGATGATCAGGTTAATAGGCTCAAAACAATGGGTTTTCCCATAAAAACCTATGAGGATGAACGGCCCGGACATGCTCAGCGGGATGGGGAGAAAAGGTTCTCTGAAGGTATTTTAACCCATGAAAATAAATCAGTGATCAAACAGAAAGGCCTGGTCGCGTCCGAAGTTGCGGGATTTTCAAACAGCTATGGGGCGGTACTCACTGATCCGGATCTCTTTGATGCCTTCAGCAGTACAGAAATCAGCGCAAATATAAACTCAATGCTCCAACGTGCACTATGTGCACGTGGCGTCAGCTCAAACTGGCATCAAAGTGTCTGGTTTGTACCAGGCACCATGCTTAGGCTGATAAAGGAACATCATATCGGTACAGATTACCGAACGATGCTAATACACTTCAAGATTTTCCTGAACCTCTCGGGATTCAGAGGATATCTCGAAAATCCGTTATAGTTTTCGTTGCCGCTGATGCGTTTGATCACCTATTTATTATACACTATCATTACTTTTAATTCTACAATATGAACATGGTCCCGGTTATAACATATAAGGATATATTTCCAGGCGAGATACCAAGTCTTGAACAGCTACTATCGGATATTCCATCGGAACTTATCGTCAGTATCGTCTGCGCAATAAATGCCGAGTTACACCTAACCATAAATAATATCGAAATGGGCTTATTAGAATAGTGTGAACCACTGGATTAACCAACTGTAAAAAAATCAAATCCCATCTTTACCTGAAATCTTCATTATGGAAACCTCTTAAGCCTTGATACGGAACAATATTCTAAATGAATTTTGCTCAAATAAAAAAAAGGAAATCACCCTCTCACATAATTAGGAAATTTCCTATTTTTACAAAAAATAAATTAGGATATTTCCTTAGTTCCAAATGGATTATTCCCTAACTTTACAATAACTAATTGATAATTGGAATGATCGGCTTTATTTCGGAACTAGGTATAAATATTTTGGTTGGTTGCCTAGTTGGTTTCTTCATGAACCTGATTTTTTCTGATAAGATCAAAAAGCTGGTCAGATACCATAACAAGGAATTGTTGGAGACCAGGATCGAAATCCAGGAACAGGTTTCCCACAACATTGCCTCTGAACTACATGACAACATCGGTTCCTATCAAAGCCTTCTGTTAATGTCGCTAAAAAGGCTTAGAGTTAATGCAGACGAAAAAAACAGAGTGCAATTCGATGAGGCTATTTCGCTCGCAGAAAAAACCTCAATAGAAATAAGGAATATATCAAGGAGTATGCAGGCATTTGACATGGAGTATTTCGATTTCTACGATTGCCTAGAAATGGAACTGGACAGGTTGACCAATTCCAAACTATTATCAGTAAATTATTTTCTCGAAGGCGACAAAGCCACGCTTGTGCACCAGACCGGGCTTGTGCTCTTCAGGATCTGCCAAGAAATCATCAATAATGTTGTAAAACATGCAAAAGCTTCCACAATTGACGTGAGCGTTCAAAAAAAGTTCGGAGCCCTGATTCTGACAATTGCAGATGATGGTATAGGATTCAATTACCATGCTATGGAAAAAAGCAAAAGCAGTAAACGAGGCATGGGCCTTAGAACAATAAAATCCAGGGTCGAATTTTTACATGGAAATCTCAAAACACAGAGTATTCCGGGTGAAGGTACCCGTATTACAATTAAGATCAAGTTATAAAACGAGTAGAGCTCCTGAAATGAAAAAGAACTCCATTGACCAGCCCTTCCATTACAAGAGCAAAAGGATTGATATCAGCGGTATCAGTCCGGTAGATCGCCGTGCCGTACTGATCGATATCACTGGCTTCTGGATATGGCGAGTACTCCTAATCTGTATCCCGCTCATTAGCGCACTACTCCTGAACAAACATGAAAATAAAACTACTGACCAACTCCAACCGGGAATTAAACAACACATAAAACCTGACACCATGAGAAAAAAAATCACACTTGCCCTTGTCGATGACCACACCCTTTTTCGCCTCGGCCTTTCGACCCTCCTAGAAGAAGCCGCCCCAGGCCGTTATAACATGCTTTTTCAAGCAGCATCAGGTATCCAACTGATGGAAAAACTCGCCTCGGGTACCATCCCGGAACTTTTGCTACTGGACATCAACATGCCGGAAATGGACGGTATCGAAACGGCAAGGCTACTGGCCATTAATTATCCTAGCGTCAAGGTATTGGTGTTATCAATGCTCGAGGATGAAAATGCGGTATTAAAGATGTTAAAACATGGTGTAAAAAGCTACCTACTCAAAGAAACTACGCCAGGAGAATTAATACATGCATTAAATCAGGTTCATGAACAGGGCCAGTTCTTTCCCGAATGGATCTCGAATATTGCCATTCGAGCATTAAACCCCTATTCAAAAATAGCTGAGGCTTCAGATGTAATTGATCAGCTAAATTCAAAAGAGCTACAGTTTCTCAAACTTGTAGCTACAGAAATGAATTATCAGGAAATGGCAGACCAAATGGGGGTAAGCTATAAATCAATAGACAAGTACCGCGAATCCATATTTTCGAAATTCAACGTTAAAAGCAGAGTGGGGCTGATTAGAATCCTGGTTAAAAATGACATTATTAACAAGGACAACATCATTTAGTACAGGCTGTAGGTAAAATGAAGCTGTGTAAAACACATGTAGCCAAAAATTATCTTGATCTATTTGATTCGAGCAAAACTTATCATTTTAAAGATACGACTATCCCAATCTCCTATCCAGAGAGGTTAATGGCCGTGTAATACGAATTTAACCTTGGTTTCCGTTATTATAACCGGTATACCACTCAAAAAATTTATAAATTTCAGCCCTTGGATATAACTCATCATGTTCATCCCTGTTTTCTTCCAGCAGTTCAGCATTCCTGATTGCTTGCGGCAGTCTTTCCTGTAGGTTCGCAAATAACCTTGCCGCTTCCAAAAACCTCATGCTTTTATCATAACCAGGGATGTGTTTGCGCAGTTCTGTAACGGCCTGCTCACAGTTCTGGAAAAGCCTTCCCGTCCTACGGAAATGCAGGAGCAGCCAGAACTCAAAGCAGGGATTGTTTTCCAGCACAATAACACCACGACGCTCAGCCGCCCGTTTTAAACTGGCATATGATTGTTGTTGACTCTGGGCAATCACAGCATCCATGTCAATTAGGGCATATACCCGGGCATAATCAGCACTGAGTTCAACTGCCCTTTCCAAAACACCTTTAAAACTCCCTATCTTTCCCGGATAATCCGGCAGGATATGCAGGTTAGCAGGACGCTCGGTGTCCCTGAAATCGGAAAAGTAAATCCTTTCAGTAAAACCGTCCCCAACCAGGGCCACGGTATAACGGACCTGTCTTTTTTGGTTTTTTCTACCCATTATTTAGCAGCAATAAAAGGTGAGCCAAGGTTTGGTTTTGCTCCCAACCTTCCCGAACGATACGCATTGATCAAACTTGCACCCTTGCGCAGCACACCACTGTCAAAATCGGCAGCAGAATAAAGATCAACTGAACCGTCTGCCTTCTTCTCACTGAACCATAATGCATCCCGGCGAATAAAATCAATTTCTTCCATCAGCGCTACATTATGGGTGGTAACGAGCATCTGTGACTGTCCAGCATTGGCCAAAAAGGTCTGCAGAAAATGCTTCATCAGATCCGGATGCAGTGAACTTTCCAGCTCATCCACCAGTAAGATTGCATTACTGTGAACCAGGCTATAAAGTGGCCCGCCTAGCGAGAAGTAACGTTGTGTCCCAGCACTTTCCACCTGAATAGGCAACTTAAATTCCCCTTCTTCGGTAAGGTGCGTAAATTCGATTTTCCTTCTGAATTCATATCCATCGCTCCCCCCATACATCTTTCCAAGAAAACGTCCTGTTACTGAACTACCAAGTGATGACTTAATGGAAACCCCACGGATAACCGGCTCAATAACTTCTGATCCTGTAGTTGCGGCCATATTGATTTTCTTGCCCAAAGACTTCTCCTTTTCCGCCCTGACCCCGCTGATCTGCTGATCGGCTTTGTTCATAAACCTATCCATCCATTCATTCGCCTTGGGATTACCCGCAATCATCATAGCTGTTTCTTCAACTACATTGGTCGCACTGCTAATCATGCCTAATAGAAACGTTTTCAACCAGACGTTCAGTTCTTCCAGCTCAGGGATATCGGTATTAGTCTTGGTAAATGCACCAAGAACGGTATTGTTATGCAACGTATTGCTTTCCAGACGGTCACGTTCCTTCGCCGGAACCTTTATACGGCTCCCAAACTGAATAGTCGCCAGTCTTTTATCAACATCGGTTTTGCGGCTAAAAAGTTCGGTAGGTTTGGCCGAATTAAAAAACACCAGTTTTTCGTCAAGCACAGCCTCGTAATTGAATACAACCTCATAAATATGTCGAACGGCGTTAACATAAAAAGCCATTTCAATAGTGGAATGAGATTTTTTAGGCTCGGCGCAAAAAAGAAATGGCTCATAATCCAATCCTTCGGATTTATCATAGAGCGGACTAAGTAGCAATCTTTTCAGAAATTCCAGAGCATTGAGCACGGTCGTTTTGCCCGACGCGTTTGCCCCGTAGATATAGGCAAGTCTCAATATACGCACCCCATCCGGCATCACTACCGAATAACTATCATCCGAGAGCTCGCCGGGCAGGCTGGCTTCGAAGCTGAGTTCGACCTCATCTTTGATAGGGCCAAAGTTCTTTATCCTGATATACTGAATCATTTTTACCTTTCTTGCATATTATTTACAAATATAACGAAAATAAAAACAAATATAAAGAGCAACCAATACCAAATCTTTAACAAGGTACACAGCTTACCTCGCTTTCCCTCTTTAAATAGAATGAGAGGGCGAAAGTGTGCTGGGTTTCTTCCTAAGCTGTGCACCTATTCTAGCACCTGGAAAACAGTAAAAGCCAAGTAATAGCAATATCGTGCAAATTATTTTTAAAGGATTAAAAAAATATCCGACTCGGAATTCTACAATGATAGAAATAAGATTTTGGTGCTGAAATAGGTGCCAAATATCTTGTTTTTCTTAGCACCTAACTGATATGAAATAAAAACAAAAAACCCTCTAATCAATTGATTTAGAGGGTTTTCATTGGATTTTAAATCCGTTTTTTCGTCGGGATGGCAGGATTCGAACCTACGACCTCCTGCTCCCAAAGCAGGCGCGATACCGGGCTACGCTACATCCCGAACTTGGTATCGATCTTTTAATCCTGTTTTAAAAGTGGATCAACTTTTTGTCGGGATGGCAGGATTCGAACCTACGACCTCCTGCTCCCAAAGCAGGCGCGATACCGGGCTACGCTACATCCCGAACTTGGTATCTTCTTTTTTTATTTCCCTTTTTCGAAGGGATTGCAAAGTAACGGATTTAAATTGACAATTCCATTTTTATTTGCAAATTTTTATTCTTTGCGGAGAGGGCGGGATTCGAACCCGCGGTACCGTTACCAGTACGACAGTTTAGCAAACTGTTCCTTTCGGCCACTCAGGCACCTCTCCTTCAAACCTCTCATTTCTGCCCTACCGGCGTTGTTTTGAGGTCTGCAAATATAGTAAAACAAGTTATCCAACAAAAAAAAATTATAAAATTTGTTGATAATCTATACGCACATGATAGATACTCATCAGCATCGTCTTGAATATCAATTTGATAGTCTCAATATCTTTTAACGTCAAATCGCAGTCATCTAACTGATTTTGCTCCAATTTGTAGTTAATTATACGTTCAACGATGTCATTTATGTTCTGCGCATCGGGATTTTTCAGACTTCTTGAGGCAGCTTCTACCGAATCGGCGAGCATTAACACACCTGTTTCTTTGCTAAAAGGTATAGGGCCGGGGTAGCGAAAAATGTTTTCGTCGACAAATTTTTCAGGTGTATTTTTCAAAAACGATTGATAAAAATAATCAACCCGGGTATTTCCATGATGTGTTCTGATAAAATCGATAATCGCTTCAGGAATCTGATTTTTTCTTAAAATTTCAATTCCTTTATGCACATGCTGAATAATGATCTGCGCACTTTGCTCATAAGGTAATTTATCATGTGGACTCACAGCCGTATTTTGGTTTTCAATAAAATACTGTGGATTATCTACTTTACCAATATCGTGGTATAAGGCCCCTGCCCTTACCAGCACAGAATTACCGCCAATTTTAAATATCGCAGCTTCAGCAAGGTTGGCCACCTGTAAAGAGTGCTGAAAGGTTCCAGGCGCTTTAAAAGCAAGCTCTCTTAACAGTTTATTATTGGTATTGGTCAACTCAATTAAGGCCACATCCGAAGTGATACCAAAAATCCGTTCGAACAGGTAAATTAACGGATAAGCCAAAAGCGATAAAAGTACACTAAAAACAAAAGGAATAAAATTCAACCATTCTATTTCGCGGAAAGATCCTTCGCGGAGTAAGGCAATACCTACAAAAGAAACAAAATAAGCCAGCAGAATAAATAAGGCCGAAACCAGGAATCTTTCGCGTTTGACAAAGTTTTTTATACTGAATATGGCAACCATACCCGCAGTAACCTGATAAAATACAAATTCGAAACTATTGGCTACAAAGAAACCGGCAATTAAAATCACCAGCATATGGAGGTAAAGTGCCAAACGCGTATCAAACAGGATCCTGATGATAATAGGCACCACACAGAACGGAATGTAGTACAAACTTGGGATTTCCATCTTAATGGCCCAGGTTAAAGCAAGCAGCATCCCTGTAGTTACAATGAGGATTAGGGAGAGCTGACGGTTATCGGCAAAAATATCCTTCCGGAAAAGAAAAAGGAACGACATTAAAATAGCCAGTATAAAGCCAACCAATATCACCTGCCCCAGGTAAACCAATGCCCTGCTGCCGATTGTTTTGGTTTGTGCATCGTAAGTAGCTTTGTAAGATTCCAGTTTTTGATAAATTTCTTCGTCAATCACATCATTCTTGGCCACAATAAGTTCTCCTTTTTGCACCATCCCTTTCGTAGTAGAGATATTGTTAACTGTATTATCCTGTATGGTTTGCGTTAACCGCTCATCAAATACAATATTCGGAGTGATATGATCAATTGCGAGGTTTGCCACCAGATCGCCCATTACCTGGTTAGGGGCCTTAAAATTATTTTTAAAAAACATCAGGGCCGATTCTGCGGTAAAAACATCCTGTGTATTTTTCTCCTGTGCCACATTGTTTTCAAGCAAAGAAAAGTCGTAGTTTTTACCCCCGGCCTGGTGTTTCACATTCAAACCAATAATTCCTCTCTGGTAAATACGCTGCAACAATTTATAGGCAGCACTTTTATATATATCCCTGTCTTTTTCGTTAAGCTGTTTTGATTTCCATTTCACATCAAATTCATTGGCAAACTCTTCCAATGCATTTGCTGTAATGCCCCTATCCAATTGGTAAACTGGCAAAATATCTTTTAAGGCATTTTTTTTATCTGCACTAACCTGCGGGTTGGTTTTTAAAATAGCAAAGCTGAAAGGCGAAATCAGATCCTTGTTTTTCCATACCGCATTTTTTTCGAACTCATATCTAAACCGGGGTTGTTTGGGCAGGAATAGCGTAATAATGAAAACGGTAAATATCATCATCACATATTTCAGGTTTGATGAATATTTCCGGTAAAGGATCTTGTGTGAATTTCTCTTGATTTTAGCCAAAACGATGTAATTATTGTACTGTCAAAAATAGCATTTTTATCTAATATACATTTTACCGGTTTTGTTTGCAATTACCGGATTTTATATTTTACTTTATGATATCAAATTAATATCAATTATGTATCAAGAAAAAATTATCAATCCGCCATCTGGCTATTTAACATTCGCAATAAGCATATTGTTGCTGGCTGCTTCCATTTTCTGTTTTGTTTCAGAAATTTTTCTCTGGGGAGGAATTTTATTAGCCATAGATATATTTTTACTATTTCCGGGCTTTTTAATCATTAACCCCAACCAATCGATGGTACTTACCCTGTTCGGGAAATATATTGGTACAGTAAAAGCCGATGGTTTTTTCTGGGTAAATCCCTTAACCACAAAAAGACGCTTATCATTAAAAGCCAACAATTTAAACGGGCAGCAATTAAAGGTTAATGATAAACTGGGCAACCCGATCGAAATTGCCGCCGTGGTGGTTTGGAAAGTAAAAGAAACTGCCAAAGCCGTTTTCTCTGTAGAAAACTACATGCAATATGTAAACATCCAGAGTGAAGCAGCTGTAAGGCATTTAGCCAATATCTTCCCATACGACCATGCTGAAGGGGAAGAAACCAGCATTACCTTGAAAGATGGCGCTGAAAAAGTAAGTGAACTTTTAGAAAACGAACTGAACGAACGTTTATCCCGCGCAGGCATCGAAGTTTTAGAGGCCAGGATTTCGCATTTGGCTTATGCGCCGGAAATCGCCAGCGCCATGTTACAGCGCCAACAGGCCACAGCAGTAATTGCAGCCCGTAAATTAATTGTAGAAGGTGCCGTAGGTATGGTAGAAATGGCATTAGAGAAATTATCGCAAAAAGGAATTGTTGAACTGGATGAAGAGCGTAAAGCAGCTATGGTAAGCAATTTATTGGTGGTTTTATGCGGAGATCGCCATGTACAACCTGTAGTAAACACCGGAACTTTGTATAATTAAGCTAATGGAATTTGAAGAAAAACATGGATTGAAGATCTGGTGGCTTTATCTGGTTACAGCGGCCACTATATTTCCAACAGCGGCCCTACTTATTTTTCAGAATAATAGCTTAAGTATCGCTGAACTTAAAGAGATGTACTTCGCCCCGGTTTTAGCGCTCCTATCTCCGCTTTTAATCATTTTTTTAGTGCAACAGCATAAGCTCACCCTAAAAATAACAACTGAAGAGGTTTCTTTCCGGTATCCCCCCTTTCACTTCACATCAAGTCATTTCCGTTGGGAGCGCATTGAAAAAGCTTACATCAGAAAGTACGATGCATTTTCTGAATACGGGGGCTATGGCATAAAAAACCGGCTCTGGTTTAAATTTAAAGATAAGGCTTATTTATTAAACGATAAAAACAGAGGGTTGCAACTGGAATTTAAAAACGGCAAAAAGCTGTTGTTCAGTTCTAATAAAATAGAGGATCTGGAGATGTTTTTGATTAATTTAAAAACGAGGTATAATATACAAGCAATACAATAAGAATGGCGGAGAAAGATAAAAAAGCTTTTGTATTAAGAATTAGTCCTGCTTTATTAAAAGAAGTAGAAACCTGGGCTGCCGATGAGTTTAGAAGTACAAACGGACAGATTGAATTTTTACTTACTCAGGCATTAAAATCGAGAAAGAAAGGCAAGGCGAAAGAGGAATAAAAGCAAGACTTCCGAAGTTTTCAAGGCCCAGGGCATCAGCAAACTTCGGAAGTCTGTTAATATCTGGGCGTTCCCCAAGCTGCGCAAGGGTCGGGCATTTCAGGGCTGCGCTTCGCTCCGGTACCGATGAAGGATCGGTACTGAACCCTTACAATCCCTAACGCGAACCCACAGTTTAAATAAAACCTATCAGGTTTCTGAAACCTGATAGGTTTGTACATTAATAAATTTCCTCCACCCAGCAACCAAACTCAAGCAGCACCAAACCCATTAATTTAAACCTGATGGCAGCGACAGCCCCGAAGAATGAGGGCTACAGCGAACAGCAGGACTGAACTAACCCCAAGAAACACTACAGCACCTTTCCAAAAAGCTATTAAAACTTATTATTTCAAATGTGCTAAAATCATTTCCTATACCGTATTTTAAACCTCGCAGGTTTTGGAAACCTGCGAGGTTTTTATTTCTACCCAAGCAGCACCAGCCCAGGTAATTTAAACCTGATGGCAGCGGCAGCCCCGAAGCATGAGGGCTACAGCGAACAGCAGGACTGAATAAACCCAAGCACTACTAAAGCACCTTTCCAAAACCTATTAAAAACTTATTATTTCAAATGTGCTAAAATCATTTCCTATACCGTATTTTAAACCTCGCAGGTTTTGGAAACCTGCGAGGTTTTATTTCTACCCAAGCAGCACCAGCCAAGGTAATTTAAACCTAATGGCAGCGGCAGCCCCGATTATGAGGGCTAAAGCGAAGCAGGACTGAATAAACCCAAGTACTACTAAAGCACTTTTCCAAAACTTATTATTTCAAATGCGCTAAAATCATTTCCTCAACGTTATTTTTAAACCTCAATAGGTTTTGGAAACCTGCGAGGTTTGACTAACTTAGCGGCCTAACCAAAAAATTCATAAAAATTAGTTTACATGAAAGAAGTTGTAATTGTATCAGCTGTGAGAACGCCTATAGGCAGTTTTGGAGGCTCATTAGCTCAATTTTCCGCTACTCAACTCGGTGGTTTTGCCATTAAAGCAGCCATTGAAAAAGCTGGACTAAAACCAGAACAGATCCAGGAAGTATATATGGGCAATGTTTTATCGGCTAACGTTGGACAAGCACCTGCTACACAGGCTGCAAAATTTGCCGGATTACCAGATTTACCTGCCACAACCATAAATAAAGTATGTGCTTCGGGCACTAAAGCAATCATGCTTGCCGCACAAAGTATTGCAAATGGCGATAATGAAATTATTGTTGCCGGCGGCATGGAAAGCATGAGCAATGTTCCATACTACCTGGATAAGGCAAGAAACGGTTATCGCCTGGGCCACGGACAAATTACAGACGGTTTAGTAAAAGATGGCCTTTGGGATGTTTACAACGATTACCACATGGGGGCTGCAGCCGAACTTTGCGCTACCGAATGCCGCATCAGTCGCGAGGAACAGGATAATTTCGCTATCGAATCGTACAAAAGAGCACAGGCCGCACAAACCTCAGGTAAATTTGCCAATGAAATTGTAGCCATTGAGGTTAAAGACCGTAAAGGAGAGATTATATTGGTTGATACCGATGATGAGCCCACAGCGGTCAAATTTGATAAAATCCCGTCATTGAAACCGGTTTTCAAAAAAGATGGAACTGTAACTGCAGCAAATGCTTCGACTTTAAACGATGGCGCAGCAGCATTGGTTTTAATGAGTGCAGATAAAGCAAAAGAACTGGGTTTAATACCTTTGGCTAAAATTTTGGGTTACGCTGATGCACAACAAGCGCCAGAATGGTTTACAACTGCACCTTCAAAAGCAATTCCATTAGCATTACACAAAGCCGGTATCAACATAAAAGATGTAGATTATTTTGAGATCAATGAAGCATTTTCTGTAGTTTCTATCGCAAATAATCAACTTTTAAAGTTAAGTGAGAGCCAGGTTAACGTTAATGGTGGTGCCGTTTCCTTAGGTCACCCACTTGGTGCATCGGGCGCCCGGATTGTAGTTACCTTACTTTCGGTTTTGGCGCAAAATAACGGAAAAATCGGTGTAGCCGGAATCTGTAATGGTGGTGGTGGTGCAAGTGCCCTCGTTATCGAGAAATTGTAATCTTTGGTTTTGCAGCGTATGGCGCATTTGATTGTATGAAAGTTATCAGATTTTACATCCTTTTAATCATTGGAACGCTAGGCTTTAGTGTAAAAGCACAGCAATCACCAAACACTTTAAATGTTTTACAGGATACACTGATTAAAATATCGGCAAGAGTTGTTGCTGCGCAAAACGATGCTCAAAAATTAGAAATAAACGGCAATTTTGTGAAAACATTGGTTGAAGCTTTAAAAGTTTCCAATTCTTTTTCTTACCCTTTCGATTCGCTTAAAAATGTATCTGTAATTAAATCACCAGATCAAGCTTTTAGGGTTTTAAGTTGGTATGTACTGCTCGAAAACGGTACATACCGCTATTATGGCGCCATCCAGATGAATACAAAAAGCGGCCCGTTGAAACTTTACCCCTTAATCGATCAGACCGATAATCTTGGCGATGCCAACAGCATTACTAATAATCAGAAATGGTTCGGTGCCAGGTATTATGAAATTGTTCCGGTAACCAGCGGAAACCGCTTGCCTTATTATGTAATTTTAGGTTGGAAGGGTAATACACAAATAACGACTAAAAAGGTAATCGATATTCTTTCTTTCGATAAGGATAACCTCACCTTTGGTGCGCCTGTTTTTGACGGCAAAGAACTAAAAGGAAAAAACAGGATCATATTTGAGTATGCTAAATCCAATGCGATGACTTTAAAAACGGATCTGAAAGCAGGCATGATTGTATTTGACCATCTTGCTTCTTTTGATCCCGAAATTAAGGGAAAGTTTGAATATTATGGATCAGACGGCACTTTTGATGGCTTTAAAATTATCGGTGGAAGGCTGAAATTCCAAGAAGATATTACGCTTAACAATGATCCAAATTCGAGTGATGAGTTTTATGCAGATCCAAAGAAAAATGTTAAACCCATCAGAAAGTTTTAATTCTTAACAAACCATTTACCTTACTCCTTACTTAAAAATTTGTGAGTTTGGCAATCGCTCACTATATTGCGCCCTGCTAACTAGCTTAAACAACACACAAATTCTGAATTCATAAACTAAAACCAACAAATGTTTTATGCAAACATCTAATGAAACCATTAGTATTGACCATGATAAGGAACTAAACCTCCACTTAACCAGTCAAGGGGTTTCTCCAGAAAAATTATTTAGCCATCCGGTTGGCCTTTTTGTACTCTTTTTTACCGAAATGTGGGAGAGATTCAGTTATTACGGAATGCGGGCCATTTTGGTTTTGTTCCTGATTAGCGATTTGAGCAAAAACGGTTGGGGTTGGCCACGGCCGGAAGCCTTACAGCTTTATGCTATTTATACCGGTTTGGTATACTTTACACCAATACTTGGTGGTTTAATTGCCGATAGATTTACAGGTTATAGAAAAGCAGTGATCATAGGTGCTTTTATTATGACGCTCGGTCATGCCGCAATGGCTCTTGAAGGGGTTAGCACCAATTTTTTCTATGTTGGTTTGCTTTTATTAATTATTGGTAACGGATTTTTTAAACCAAATATTTCTTCAATTGTAGGTAAACTTTATCCACCTATTAGCGATAAAAAAGATAGTGCTTATGCCATATTTTACATGGGTATTAATTCCGGTGCATTTATCGGGATGTTGATGTGCGGTTATATCGGCGAAAAAGTAGGCTGGCATTATGGTTTCGGTTTAGCTGGCGTATTTATGCTTTTCGGAATGCTACAGTTCTATTTCGGACAAAAAATATTCGGCGTAATCGGTTCGGCAGTTGATAAAACTAAAGCCGTAGAAAAAGCAGATCCAACGGTAGAAGAAATTCCTAAAAAAGTTAGAAGTCAACGTTTATGGGTAATCGCCATTTTGTCTATTTTTACCATTTTCTTCTGGATGGTATTTGAACAGGCAGGCGGATCGATGACGATTTTTGCAAAAGATTACACCTTAAGAAACTTAACAGGAGGAGCAGCTACAACCTTTAAATGGGTAGATGCCATCCTGACCATATTTCCATTGGTAGCCGTAACTTTTGTGCTGTTTTCATTAGCGCGCAAAATTTTCAAGAAGTATCCGGCAACTATTTTATTTACGTTATTGAGTTTTGCCATTATCTGGGTATTGGCCATCTGGAAAGTAAGCAGAGAAATGGGATCGGTAAGTACCGAAGTTCCGGCTTCCTGGTTTAGTGTATTAAACTCATTCTTTATCGTATCACTGGCGCCTATTGTTTCCAAAATATGGGAAACCAAATTTAACCCAAGCGGGCCTGTAAAATTTGGCTTCGGTTTAATTTTTGTAGGTATTGGTTTCGCAGGCTTAGCTTATGGCGGTTCATCTATTCCACAAGGGGCCACTTCAGCAGAAGTAAGTTTATTCTGGTTAATTTTTGCCTATTTCTTCCATACTGTTGGCGAGTTATGTATCTCTCCCGTTGGACTATCGTATGTAAGTAAGCTTGCACCTTCGAACCTTGTGGGTTTAATGTTTGGTGTATTTTTTACCTGTACTGCTATTGGTAACTACCTGGCCGGAGCTACAGGATCATTAATTGACAAAATAAGCGCCGCTTATTCAATTTCAACTTTCTTCCTGATATTCACCATAATACCAATTGTAGCAGGTTTAATTATGTTTGCCATAAGCCCTATTCTGCGCAAATGGATGCACGGTGTTCACTAATAAAAAAAATAACTTTTACCCAAAAGCCCGATTTTCATCGGGCTTTTAATTTTTAAACCTATTTAATGGAAAAAACAGTTTCAATAGAAGAGATTCAGAATTTTGAAGGAAAATACCCGAAACAGCTCTGGCATTTATCGTTGGTAGAAATGTGGGAGCGTTTCTGCTTTTACGGAATGCGGGGAGTATTGGCTTTCTTTATGGTAGAACAACTGGGTTTAAGCGACCAAAAATCGAACTTGCAGTACGGTGCTATACAAGCCTTTGTTTATGCCTTCACTTTTATAGGTGGCATTTTTGCCGATAAGATTTTAGGATTCAGAAAATCTCTTTTTTGGGGTGGAACGCTAATGATCATCGGAAACTTAATCCTGGCTTTCTCTCCACACGATTTATTTTATATCGGTATTACCCTATCTATTATCGGAACCGGTTTTTTTAAACCCAATGTTTCATCAATGGTTGGCGAATTATACCACGAGAAAGATAATCGCAGAGATGCAGGATACGGACTTTTTTATGCCGGTATTAATGTAGGTGGCTTACTGGGTGGTGCCATGTGTATTTATCTGGGTAAATATTACAACTGGCATTTGTGTTTTTTATCTGCCGCACTGGTAATGATGTTTGGCTTAGGCACGTTCATTTTTACAAAAAAACACTTAGGTCCTATCGGGAGCTCACCGTTGCTGCATCTTAAAAAATCAAAACAGCAGTTATGGGAAATAGTCGTTTATGCGGGTTCGATACTTTGTATTCCATTGATTTATATCATGGTAAAAAACACGGCCTTTACTGATTATTTCATGTACACCATAGGTGTTGTTGCTCTGGTTTATTTCCTATACGAAACCTTTAAAATAAAAGATAAAAAAGCACAATATAAACTATTGGCGGCATTCGTCTTTATCTTCTGTTACTTCATTTTTATGGCCATATCTGAACAGAGTGGCGGTTCGCTTTCATTGTTTGCAAAAGATAACCTGGATCATAAAATCCTCTTTTTTAATATCGACCCCAATGTGGTAAACAATAGTGTCAACTCGTTTTTTGTTATTGTTTTTAGTCCGATTGTAGGCATTTTATGGCTAGGCCTTTACAAGCGTAAAATAGAGCCCAATACCGTGGTAAAATTTGGAATCGGTTTTCTTTTATTGGCTTTGAGTTTTTACGTTTTTTATGCCACAAGGTTCTTCGCCAATGTACAGGGCATTAGTTCGTTAAATGTATTTACGCTAGCTTATTTATTGTTAACCCTTGGCGAGCTTTGCTTGGGGCCAATTGGGATGTCGATTATTACGAAACTCTCGCCAAAGAAAATGTTCGGCATGATGATGGGACTTTGGTTTTTATCAAGTGCTTTTGGTCAATTGGCTGCCGGAAAACTGGGTGCAGAAATGTCAAGTATCGACAATGCTTCACTACCAACTAAATTAATGGCTTATACCGAAGGTTACAAAGCATTAGCCTTATATTCTTTAATTGCAGGTTTGGCATTGATTATTTTTTCCCAACTGGTTAAGAGATTGATGCAGGAAGTACGGTAATAGTTCTTTGTCATTCTGAACGTAGTGAAGAACCCGAAGGCTCTGCGGAGCAAATCTTTTTATATCGTATAAAGTGTAAATAAAAGAGTCTTCGACTACGCTCAGACTGACATTGTTTAAGAAGCATATTCAATAAGATTTGGAAATGAACGGACAGTCGTTCTTGGAGGCCTGCTGTCCCGCCATTCGCTATAGTCCCTCTTTTCAATCGGGAGCTACCGCTGCTGTCGGGTTTAGGAACAACGGTTCAGTGACTTAAAATCTAATTCTGCGCAGATCTACGAAATCAGCGGGAAACAATAAGGCCTAAGATATATTGAGGAATAACGGCATTAAATAGATCCTGAAACAAGTTCAGGATGACTACCGCGGGGGATAAATTACGTGGAATTCATGAAAATTCATAACGGTTTCATATTTAATATTTACTTTCGCAGTTTAAAAGCAATTGCCAACTACAAATATCAAATACAAAGGCCAAAAGCTTATATTATTAAAAACCACAACAAACGTGTCAGATAGTTTAGTCATCATTCCAACCTACAACGAGAAGGAAAACATCGAAAAAATCATTAGAAAGGTTTTTTCTTTAACACAACCTTTTCATGTTTTAATTATTGATGATGGTTCTCCTGATGGAACTGCTGAAATTGTAAAATCGTTGCAAAAAGAATACGAAGGGCATTTATTTATTGAAGAGCGTGCGGGTAAACAAGGCCTGGGTACAGCATATATTTATGGCTTTAACTGGGCATTACAACATGATTATGCCTACATATTTGAAATGGATGCCGATTTCTCTCACAACCCGGATGATCTGGCTCGCTTACGCGAAGCCTGTGTAAATGGTGCAGATGTAGCCATTGGTTCCAGGTACGTTAAGGGTGTAAATGTAGTAAACTGGCCAATGGGCAGGGTTCTAATGTCGTATTTTGCTTCAATGTATGTGCGTATGATTACCCGGATCAACATTCAGGATGCTACGGCGGGTTTTAAATGTTACCGTAAAATTGTACTGGAAACCATTCCATTAAATAAAATTAAGTTTGTTGGTTATGCGTTTCAGATCGAAATGAAATTCACCGCCATTAAATTTGGCTTTAAAGTAGTGGAAGTTCCTATCATCTTCACCGATCGTACCGAAGGAACATCAAAAATGAGTACCCGTATTTTCAGAGAAGCTTTTTTAGGTGTAATCCAGATGAAAGTTTGGAGCTGGTTTAGAAGTTATAAAAGGGAGTCAGGAGTCGGGAGTCCTAAGTCAGGAGTCCGAAGTCCAGAGTCTTAAATCCACATCGCCTGGTTCTATTCACTTCCTACTAAGGACCAAAGACTTAAGATAATAAATTAAGACTTCCCTTGAGATTCTCTGATCATTGCGCCGAAATCCTGTCCTTTATCCATGGCTTTAACCGTCATTACAATTCTTTTGGTACGGGTAGGTTCAGTTTTAGCCTGGTTAATCCAGTTGATATAATAGTTCTGATGCGATTTAGGCTGTTTTAAAAAATTTTGGATTAAATGTTCTTCTTCTGACAAGCATATTTCCAGGTCTTCAGGCATTTCGATTTTAAAATCCTTATCTTCTTCTAAATAAAGTTCGACACTTGCTCCGGCTTCTTTTCTTAATTTTTTACGGACTTCGCCCTTTAAGGCAATAATAAAATCGCCCTCTCCCATGGGCATAGCTGCCATACCGCTAATCTCCAATTGATCTATCGTTCCTTTTACCCTGAAACTCTTTTTACAATCGGGTTTTATTTCGTTGGCCAGTGCTGCCGGAATAAACACATAACTCCAGCCGGTTTTTTCGCCCATGGTTTCGAAACGCTCTATTTCTGCTTTGAAGTGCATCATGGTTTAAAGATAAAAATTATGTTTAAACAAGTAAACGATTAAATGGTTAGGCTATTTTTGTGCACCCGTTAGAAACAACGTAAACTTTAGAAATTTCGTCATCTCGATCCGATAGCTATCGGATGAAACGCCGCGAAATGGAGAGATCTCTACCTTATATTCAGTGGAGCAGATTTCTCGGCTGCACTCGAAATGACAATCCGTCGTACTTATAATCGGCTCAAAAAAAAGCCAAATCATGAGCCGATTAGCAAGATTAATCGGCTCATGATGTTAATGTATTTTGAAAAGTTATAACGATTGAACTTTTATTGTTTTGACCATATAAGACATTTAAGGAACATATAAGTTTTGTTATGAAAAGATCCTTCGAGTCTGTCGCCATTTACAGACTCGAATAGAATGAAGCAACGCGAATCGGAGAGATCTCTACCTTATATTCAGTGGAGCAGATTTCTCGGCTGCAGTCGAAATTGCCACCATTTGCACGCTCACTTCATTAAGAAAGATTCTTCGCTACGCTCAGAATGACAGGCCTTAATAGGATTAGCCGTAATTGCGCGGCACAACCTATCCCTGTTTTTTGGGGAAGCAATATTAAAGCGTACGCTTGTGGCGACCGTTATAAAATTGCTTCGGCGGCTGGAAAAGCCTTTGCAATGACAATGAAACGATTTAAATTGCCACCGGGTTCATCTGGATATCTAACTTTGCAAACTTTAATACTTCAATGCTCTGAAAGCCAAAATCTTCTACCACTTTACCTAAAATAAGGTAACAGCCCTTTCCTTTAAAAGGATACATGGGAGTTGTATTGGGAAAATGGGTAGTATCAAAAAAATCTCCGTTGGCATCTAAAAAAGTGCCGAACCACATTTTGGTATTTTTAATAGTGTGTACCGTTTTTTCGCAAACATAGTTTCCTACCATCCTTACCGTTTTACCCAAATGTTTATGCATATCGGCTGCCATGGTATCGCCTCGATAAGGTGTTTTCAGAAAATCGAACATTTTATAATTGAGTGGATAACCCAATAACTCTAGTTCTGTGTAAGCATTTTCAAGTTCGGAATCGGCCAGTACGGGGAGCTGATAGGTTTTGTAACTCAGCTTAAAAAGCTCGGCATGATTCACTTTCTTCTGTTTAAACCCAAGGTAGTTATGCACATCCCAAAGCAGGGTTTTCCGGTCTTTTTCGGTAAAACGTAACGCGCCCAAACGAATTAAAATAATCGCTTGCTCCAGCGAAATACAGCTCCGTTTTACAAAATCTTCGAGGTCGAGATATGGACCGTTTGCCTTACGTTCGTGCGGGATGATTTTGATATTTTTTTCTTCTAATCCCTGGACGCCGATAAACCCTAGATAGGCGTCTTCACCTTTTATATTCACTACTTCATCGCTATGGTTAACACAAGGTAAATGCACCCTGACGCCTGTTTTTTGCAGTTCGTGCACGTAAACCCATCGACTGTAAAAACCACCATAGTTATTTAGTACCGCAACCATAAATTCCATGGGGTAATACGTTTTCAAAAATAAGCTCTGGTAGCTTTCAACGGCAAAGGAAGCTGAATGCGCTTTTGAAAAACTGTAGCCGGCAAAAGAAGAAATCTGACGCCATACTTCGTTAACCAATTCTTCTGAATGCCCCTGCTGTCGGGCCGAAACCTTAAATTTGTTCACCAATTCATCAAAAGCCAATTTAGATCGGTATTTACCACTCATGGCCTTGCGCAACACATCGGCATCGGCCAGATCTAAGCCTGCAAAATAATGGCAAACTTTGATCACATCTTCCTGATACACCATTACGCCATAGGTTTCGCTAAGCCGCTCTTTCATCACCTCGCAGAGGTACACCACTTTATCGGGCGCATGGTAACGCTCGATATACGATTTCATCATACCAGAACTGGCCACTCCGGGACGGATGATTGAACTGGCGGCCACCAGGGTAAGGTAGTTATCGCATTTCAGCTTTTTAAGCAATTGCCGCATGGCTGGCGATTCGATGTAAAAACACCCTATGGGCTGCCCTTCTTTAAGGATATTGTTTAGTTTTTGATCTTTTTTAAAAGCTGGAAAATCGTGGATATCAATATCTGTTCCTTTATTCTTTTTGACCAATTGCACGGCCTCACGGATGTGTCCGATACCCCGCTGACTTAAAATATCGAATTTTTCATAACCTATGGCTTCGGCCTCATACATATCCCATTGCACTGTTGGAAAACCTTTTGGCGGCATATCCAATGCGGTATAATAGGTAATCGGCTCTTCTGAAATTAAAATTCCTCCTGCATGGATAGAACGTTGATTGGGCATACTTTTCATATAGCGGTGCACGGCCAAAAGCTTCTGGTAAGTGGCATTAAGCAAATTTTCACGCTCTTTAGTAGGATCGGTAAAACTATCTATTTCGCCTTTGGGCAAACCTAAAACCTTACCAATCTCCCTGATGATTGCCCGGTCTTTGAAAGTGCTCATGGTACCCAAAAAAGCAACATGCCATTTAGGATAGCGTTCAAAAATATAACGCTGTATCACTTCTCTTTCATCCCATGAAAAATCGATATCAAAATCTGGTGGGCTTGTCCGTTTTTCGTGTAAAAACCGTTCGAAATACAGATCGAGATCAATCGGATCTACGTCAGTAATGCGCAAACAATAGGCTACAATGCTGTTGGCGCCCGAGCCACGGCCTACGTGATAAAAACCCCGCTCATACATTGCATAATGTACGATATCATAGGTAATGAGAAAATAGGCACAGAAATTTTTAAGTTCGATAATCCGCAGTTCTTTTTCCAAACGCTTAAGGGCTTCTTCATTATTTTCGACATAACGATATCTAAGTCCTTCTTCGGCCAGCTCCCGAAGCATTTTTTTATCTCCTTCGAAATCTCCTGTATAAAAAAACTTGTTTTTGGAGGTAGGTGTATTACCATCCTCAAAATAAACACTTAAATCGCAGCTATTGATCAGCTTTTGCGTATTTTGAACAATAAAAGGATATTGTTCAAATTGCTGGGTTAGTTCGGCTTCAGGAATCAGAAATTCATCGGGATCGCATTTTTGTTCATCAGTTACTTTACTTAAAAGCGTATTGCGTTCTATAGCCCTTAAATATTCGTGTAACCGATAAGTAATTTTGTCGCCCACCGTAACGGGATGCCACACCAGCAGTTTTTCTTTCTGGCCCAAAAGCGGATGTTTGTACAAAAGATTCAGCTGTTTTCCACGCACACCTATATATTCGTTTGCTTTTAACGTTTGATTAAAAGTTTTATGAAAGGGATAAATAATGTACACATTTTCCATTTTGGGCGGAAGCTCTGGCAATGGAAGGTTGTAGATGTTGTGGTGACTTAAAAATTCATTCAGCTCGCGCATGCCTTCTCTGTTTTTGGCAATGCCTACATATAACAGCTTGTTATCGATTCGAAATTCGATTCCGGCAACAGGTTTAATCTGATAAGGAATATTGCCCCTGTGTATTTCGTCGGCTTCTTTGGCAATGCCTTGCTTATAACACTCGCGAATAAACTCTACTGCACCGGTTGAGTTGTTGATATCGGTAAGAACCATTTGATGAATCCCTAAACGCCGTGCAGTAGCAATCAGTTGATCAATGCTCTGCGTACCATATTTCAGGCTGTAAGAAGAATGAATATTCAAAAACATAACTACTCGTAAGATTTGGTACCTGTTATTCCTTTTTCGCTCATAAAACTCCTGATTTTCGAACGTTTCCTTACTTCCGGCTCTTCTTCTTCTGTTTGGTTTTCGATTAAAATTTTCTTTTTACGGGGATTGTACTTAATTATTTTTCCTTTTTCATCGCGGGGTGGTTGGGTAACAATAGAGGCTTTTACTACGGCTTCGGCACCATAACTGTTACGCACCTTATCCATGGCCTGGCAAAGACTATATTCTTCTTCGGCGATATCATATAAACCAATCTGTTCGTAACCACTCACCAGGTGCGAAAGTTTTACGCCCACCAAGCGCAGCAGCATCCGTTTTGAATATACCTTTTCGAACAGGCTATGTGCTTTGCTAATCAGAAATGAATCAAGCGAGGTATAAGGAATTCGCTCCTGCTGGGTAACGGTTTCAAAATTGGTGTAACGCACAGTTACCGTAATGCAGGCGGTTAGTTTTTTCTGATTACGCAGTTGAAAGGTTAGTCCGCTAACCATTCCGGTTATAATAGCCTTCAATTTAGCCATATCCATGGTATCACTTTCGAACGTGGCCTGTGTACCGATTGATTTTCTTTCGCGGTAAGGCACCACGGGCGAAAGATCGATCCCGTTTGCTTTTTGCCACAAACTTAAACCATGTTGCCCTAAAATTTTAAACATGAGCTGTTGTGGAATCTGCGTAAGCGTAAGGATTTCACGAACACCCATTTCGCTTAATTTTTTATAGGTAGCATGGCCAATACCCGGAATTTTATGAATAGCCAGGGGATCGAGAAAGGGCCGCAACTCAGGAAAAGTAACCTGCCGTTCACCACCGGGCTTAGATTCGTTGGTGGCTATTTTGGCTACGGTTTTATTGATCGACAAACCAAAGGAAATGGGCAATTTCATCTCTTTAATAAGGGTTTGCCTGAGTTCTGATGCGAATTTCATGCAGCCAAAAAAGCGATCCATACCCGTCATATCGATATAATGCTCATCAATACTGGCTTTTTCGAAAAGAGGAACTTTATCGGCAATAATCTCGGTAATCTCGTGCGATGCCCTGGAATATTCCTCCATATCGCCTTTTAAAAATATAGCCTGGGGGCACAATAATTTTGCCGTCCTGCCGGGCATCGCAGCATGTATGCCGTACTGGCGGGCCTCGTAACTGCAAGAAGCTACCACCCCTCTGTCGCCGCCGCCACCGATGATTACAGGTTTACCCAACAACCTGGGATTTTTTCTGATTTCCACAGATACAAAAAATGCATCCTGATCCATATGAATAATCTGCCTTTCTTTATCCATTCTCGTATTATAAGGGGATGATTGAAATCAAAATTACTAATAATTTTAGCTTAACAAAGGCTTAAAGTAGATTAATTCCTAACAAAATACTAACAATTTTAGTTTTTAGCGTAATACTACAGCGAGCTAGAAATGTTATAAGACTACTAAAATGTTTGATATTCGCTAGAAAACCATCACGATCGTTGGTTAATAAGTACCCAGACTCACGAACATATAAGAAGCACTAAAATAACACAGTGGAATGTGGGAATGCAATCAACTCAAAGAGTTAATAAAAACTTTGTCTGTTTTAAAATGTTAGCTAGTAATAAACATTTATACTATGGAAACTAAAGACAATAAAAACACGCCAAAAAAAAATCATAAAAGTGAAGGAAGCTCAAAAGAAAAGGCCTCCTTCGATCAAAATGGGAAGGGTTCTTCAGAAAAATTTGGTCAGGCCGGCTCTACACCTAATGAATCAGGAGAGAGTGGACCTGGTACTGTAGATAAAAGCAAAAAAGCTTAGAAAGATAAAAGAGTATTATACTCTTTTATCTTTCGTAAATACTCATCTTTTCAGCTAGTTCTATAATGCTTTTTATTTTCAACTTTTGAAAAAGTCTCAATTTATACGTACTTACGGTACCCATTTGAAGCTTTAACTGGTTAGAAATTTCCAATACACCAATACCTTTTGTTAAAAGTTCTGCCACTTCAAGTTCTCTGCCCGAAAGTTTAGTGAAAGGATTATCGGCATCATTACCTAATATGCTGTTGAACATATTCTCTTTAACATTTCGGCTTGAGTAGCGGCTACCAGCTAAAATTGTAGTAATTGCAGTCACAATCTCCGATTCTTCAGCATTTTTGGTCAGGTAACCAGAAGCCCCCGACTTTAAATAAGGAACAGCATAAATATTTTCATTTAAAGAAGAAAATACCAGGATTTTAGCATTAGGCTGAACCAACTTAATTTGATCGATTACCTTAAGGTTGTTACCTCCAGGCAAGTTTACATCAATTATGATTAAACTTGGTGATTTTTCTACTTCCACAAGCGCCTGCTCTAAAGTAGATGCATGAATGATTTCAACACCAGGCCAAAAGTCTGATATTAAACCTTTTAATCCACGCCGGATGATTTCATGATCATCAGCGATGAGTACAGTGAAAGTACTTACGGCATTTTTTGTTTTCATTATAATTAAGGATATTGCGCAAGTTAGTAAAAAGTTATTTTTTTACGCAATTGTAGCTAATTTTTCGGTGAAAAATGTAAATATTATTATACACAATTCAATAATTTTGTTAATAAAACATAAGAGTTGCCAATATAATGTTAGACTTAATAGACGAATTTGGATTAGAAAATCTCATGCATTCCACTCTTATAACCTATTAATAGCCAACTGAGAAATCGTAAGTGTAACCGCAGTTGTTAACGGTCAAAATAGTATTACCAAATGTCATAATACTATAATTTAATACCAAAGCTCTTAAACCTGTAGTCAATGCTAAGATATTGTGGCAATTAATAGGCAAGCAGTAATGATACCCCGAATGCCTAATCAATTGTACAGCTGTTACCATTGCCAATACGTCAAGTAGTATCGACTTGAGGAACACCCGATGAAGCTATATAATCAGTGACGCAGAATAATTTTAAGCACCAAACTTCAGATGCAAAAAAGAATGGTAATGGGTTACAATCCCTATTCTATTGGTACTGATTACTGAGAATTTGTAAAATAATGATTAGAGCTTAGCCCGGATACGACTGAGTGTTTCCAGCCTGATGGCCAGAAAAGATGCAATGTGTTTTAAAGAAACGCGGTTTATCAGGTCAGGGAAAGAAGCCAGGAATCGTTTATATCTTTTTTCAGCAGAAGAAATTCTACAAAGATAAGCACGCTCCTCTGCCGAGCGGTAATATAACTCCATCATTTTCCTGCCTACAATGTTGGCTTCAGTGAAGTTTTCAAACAGGTAATCTGATAAAACATGCGGAATAGCAATTAAATCTACATCTTCCAATGCCTGCAAATACTCTTCCGAATCGCCTTCCCCCCATAAATTACGTATCGTTCCTACCACTTCGTTTTCTTTTGAAATCCAGGTGGTAATTTCCGTACTTCCATCTTTTATAAATCCCCTTACCACCCCTTTTACAATCAAAAACAAGAATTTATTGCGGTCAAGTGGCGAAAGCAGGTATTTATTCTTCTTATAACTAACGGGAAATGTATGTTGGTTAATGCGACTTTCTATTTCATCATTTAGTGGATGAAACTTTTTAAAAACATCAATTAAAGGTGAAAAATTATTGTATTCCTTCCACCTCTCCTCATCAGACAAGTTAACTGCGATCATAGAAATTATTGCTTGGATAGACGATCCTCGCTTTTAAATAATAGAATTATTGCGTAATAATAAGAACATTGATTTTAAAAAAGAAGTTTTTATTTATTTATAATTTAAAAACAGCTAAAACTCCTTTTCAACACCAAGACCAAATAAAGCAAAATCATATTTAACCGGATCTAAAGGATCAAACGCTCTTAATTGAGTGGTTAGTTCTACGGCGGTTAACCAATCCGTTTGCTTCCGGTTAATGAGACCGAGCAAGCGCCCAACCCTGTCTACGTGCACGTCACATGGGCAAATCAGATCTTTAGGGTTTAGCGTATTCCAGATCCCAAAATCGACACCTTTATTATCAGTTCTTACCATCCATCTTAAAAACATGTTCAAGCGTTTGCAGGTCGATTTTTGTTGCGGCGAAGAGATATGTTTCCTGGTACGGTGCGGAAAATCTTCCAAGGAGAAGAAATAGGACCTGAAATGGTTCAGTGCCTGCTCTATTGAAAAATTAAGATCGGCGGTGTAACAAACTTCAGAAGAAAGCGCTACGCTCCGCTCTGTTGAAGAAATCTCCAGGTATTCAGCTCTATAATTATCCTGCTGAGGAATAAAAGCCTGTTCCAGGCTCTCGAAATTTTCATAATGCTGTTTAAAAAACGAAATAAAATAAAGCAGATCCGTATCGTTAAAGGTGCGGTGTTTAAAATTCAGCAAACGTTTTAAATCATCATCACTGTGGTTTAACACAAAATCGTGGGGTGCATTATCCATCCGGTCAAGCAACTCCCGGCATTTATTGATAATTGTTTTACGTTGCCCCCAAGCCAAAACCGCAGCAAAAAAACCCGAAATTTCAATATCCTGTTTTTTCTCAAAAAGATGCGGAATACAAACCGGATCGTTTGCTATAAAATTAGGCTGGTTATATTGTTCAACTTTGCTATCAAGAAAATTCTTCAGCTCCAGAAATTGCATATCAGTAATTATTTAAACAAAAATAGCAGCACAACACTGGCCACCTAAACCGGATTGAAACGGTATCCTTTTTTGTTTTGCAGATTTTAATGAAGCAGGCACTTCAACAAAAAAGATTAGTGTAAAGCCGGAACAAACATTAAATTATAGAACAGAACTGGCTTTACAAAAAAATAAAAAACCGGGCAAATGCTGATCATAATGCCCGATTGAAGTTTTATGCCAATGCCCTTTCCAGGTCTTCTAAAAGATCATCGATATCTTCTACCCCAACACTTAAACGAAGTAAGTTATCGGTAACACCAACTTTTTCTCTTTCCTCTTTCGGAATAGAACCATGTGTCATAGTAGCCGGGTGATTGATCAGTGATTCTACGCCGCCTAAAGATTCAGCAAGGGTAAACACCTTAAAATTAGAGGAGATCCTAAATGTTTCTTCCAGATCAGCGCCTTTCAAGGTAATCGAAATCATACCTCCAAAGCCACGCATCTGTTTTTTAGCTACATCATGGTTAGGATGATCTTCGAAACCCGGCCAATAGATTTTATCAACTTTTGGATGTGTTTTTAAATAGTGCGCAATACGTTCGCCGTTTTCGCAATGTGCTTTCATCCTTAAATGAAGTGTTTTAATGCCTCTCAAAACCAAAAAAGCATCTTGCGGACCTGGCGTTGCACCGCAGGCATTGTAAATAAACCAAAGGTCTTTATACAATTGCTCATCATTGGTTACCAAAGCGCCCATTACCACATCAGAGTGACCACCAATATATTTGGTTACCGAATGCATCACAATATCAGCGCCTAAATCGATAGGGTTCTGCAGATATGGCGACGCAAAAGTATTATCAACTGTCAATATTAAATTTTTCTCTTTGGTAATTTTTGCTACCCCTTCAATGTCGATAATCTGCATGGTTGGGTTGGTTGGCGTTTCAATCCATACCAGTTTCGTTTTATCGTTAATGTACGGCAGCATATTCTCTGGTTTAGAAAGATCCAGGAAATGAAATTTGATTCCGTATTTGGCATAGATTTTAGTAAAAATACGGTAAGAACCACCATAAAGGTCATTTCCGGTAATTACTTCATCGCCTGGCTGCAGTAACTTTAATACCGCATCTGTAGCGCCCATTCCACTCGAAAATGCCAAACCATATTTAGCATTTTCCAAAGCAGCCAAACAATCTTCCAAAGCTTTACGCGTTGGATTGGTGCCTCTCGAATACTCATACCCTTTGTTATCTCCGGGAGATTTTTGCCAATAGGTAGAGGTTTGGTATATTGGTGTCATTACGGCACCTGTTGTTGGATCAGGCTCCTGGCCTGCATGGATAGCTTTAGTTGCGAATTTCATTTTTTTTAATTTGAGATTTGAGACAATAGACATGAGATTTGAGACAATAGATATGAGATTTATATTTCTTCTCAAATCTCACATCTCAAACCTACCTAATAAGCTCTTGCAAACAACACTCTCTGGATTGATGGTTTGCCTGAATAAATACAAACCCCATCTTCCAGTTTATTATCTAAAGGAATACAACGTATAGTTGCTTTCGTTTCTTCTTTTATTTTTTGTTCCGTTTCTGGCGTTCCGTCCCAATGTGCAGAAATAAAACCAGCTTTGGTATCTAACAATTCCTGAAACTCTTCGTAACTGTTAGCTTCAGTAATATGCTCATCACGATAAGCTAATGCTTTGTTGAACATACTTTGCTGAATATCTTCCAACAATTTTACGATGTAAATATCCAATCCTTCCTGAGGTATGGTCTGCTTTAATTTGGTATCCCTGCGGGCAACTTCTACTGTTTTATTCTCCAAATCACGGCCACCGATTGCAATACGGATCGGCACACCTTTTAGTTCATAGTCAGCAAATTTAAATCCCGGGCGTTGTGTATCCCTGTCATCATATTTCACCGAAACGCCTAATCCTTTTAAACGCATGGTCAATTCATTTACATAAGTTGATATTTTGGCTAAATCTTCATCCCCTTTATAAATCGGAACAATAACCACCTGAATTGGTGCCAGTTTTGGTGGAATAATCAATCCTGAATCATCACTGTGAGCCATAATTAATGCCCCCATTAAACGGGTAGAAACGCCCCACGAAGTAGCCCAAACATGATCTAATTTTCCATCTTTACCTGTAAATTTAACATCAAAGGCTTTTGCAAAATTCTGACCTAAAAAGTGAGATGTTCCTGCTTGTAAAGCTTTACCATCCTGCATTAAGGCTTCAATACAATAAGTATCTAAAGCCCCAGCAAAACGTTCATTTGGCGATTTACGACCCCTGATTACCGGAACGGCTAACCAGTTTTCGGCAAAATCGGCGTAGATATGCAACATGCGTTCTGTTTCCTCAATTGCCTCTTCAGCTGTAGCATGTGCAGTATGCCCTTCTTGCCACAAAAATTCGGCTGTACGCAGAAATAATCTTGTCCGCATTTCCCATCTTACCACATTGGCCCATTGATTGATGAGTATGGGTAAATCACGGTATGACTGGATCCAGCCTTTATAAGTATTCCAAATGATGGTTTCAGATGTAGGGCGAACAATTAATTCTTCTTCCAATTTGGCAGTTTCATCAACTACGATATTTCCATTACCGTCATTTTTTAACCGGTAATGTGTTACAACTGCACATTCTGTCGCAAACCCCTCAACATGAGAGGCTTCCTTAGAGAAAAATGACTTTGGGATGAATAATGGAAAGTAGGCATTTTGATGCCCGGTATCCTTAAACATTTTATCCAGTACTGCCTGCATTTTTTCCCATATAGCATAGCCATTTGGCTTTATAACCATGCAACCACGCACAGCAGAGTGCTCTGCTAAATCCGCTTTTAACACAATATCATTATACCACTGGGAATAATCGGCTTCTCTACTTGTAATTTCTTTGCTCATCTTATGTATTTGGAACGTAATTTGTAAGTTAAAAAGTGTAAAATTCGATGGCAAATTTATAAATTTATGCCTACAAACGATCAACAATTAATATCAATTGTGATTTAACATTTTTAGAATAAGTAAATAGTTAGGAATTAACTACTTTTGGAACTTGTTTATTAAATTCGTGAACACACACAACTAAATATAAACACAATGAAACCAATTAAATTTTTACCAATTGTCATGATTGCCGCTGCAGGGTTGGTGGCCTCATGCTCTACATCAAAGTTGGCTCAAACTAAGCCTGCTGATGATGTTTATAATTCTGTGGCGAAAGCCAGGGAGGTGGAAATGGCACCTCAACCTCAGAACCGACAAGGCCAGCAATATCAGGCCCAGGGTCAGGAAGAATATGATGAATATTATGGCACCAGTAATCCATATTACGACATGGATTATTCTTCGAGGATTAACCGTTTTTATAATGGATACAGCTTTCAAGGCTACTATGATCCATATTTTGACAATTATTATTACGGCAGCAGTTACGGACCATCCAATTATTTAGGGATTGGATTGGGCTGGGGCAACGGTTATGGCTTAGGTGGCTGGGGCGGTGGATTCGGTGTTGGTTATGGATACGGAAGCATTTGGAATAACCCGTTCTATTATGGCAATTATGGTTACGGATGGAACAATCCTTATGGCTGGAACTCATGGGGACCAAATTCATACTACGACCGTTACGGTTGGGGTGGCGGTGGATACTACGGCGGAGGCTGGGGTATTGGAGGCGGCTACTATGGTGGTGGCGTTTATACCAACAGAGGAAGTTACAGACCCAGACCTGGAAGTAATGACAGGGGCGTGCCAAGATATGGAAACGGTAATGCAGGAAACGTAGGCAGACCAAGTAGATCTGGTGTAAGCAATCCAAACGGTGTATCTTATGCACCAAACAATAATGCAGGCAGACCAACAAGAAACCAGGGTGGTTATACTCAAAACCAGGGAAATCAAAGTGGCAGACCTACCAGGAATGATGGTTACTCACCTCAAGGTACACAAAGCAGCAGACCTACAAGAAACGAGAGCTATACTCCTCCTGCAAGAACAGAGAGCAGACCAAGTTATTCACCCCCACCATCAAATGGCGGAGGCGGTGGTTCTAATGGCGGCGGAGGCGGTGGTGGTTCAAGACCATCAAGAGCTGGAAGAGGTTAATTATAAAATCTAAACACACAAATGAAAAAAATCATCCTGGCTTCTCTAGTAGCTACAGTAGCTGCTATGGGAACAACATATGCCCAAAGTTATGCACCCGATGCGTTCCGTTTTTCGCAAACCAATTATGGAAGTTCGGCAAGGTTTAAAGGAATGGGCGGCGCACAAATTGGTGTTGGTGGCGATATTGGTTCAATTAATGCCAACCCTGCTGGTTTAGGTTTATTTACCAAATCGGAATTTAGCATCACTCCAGAATTTAATTCAGTATCTAATAATAGCGGATATTTAGGGAATAATACGAAAGCTAATAAAAGTCAGATTAATCTGAACAATATTGGCGCAGTGTTTTACAGCCCTGCTGCCAAAATGAAAGGATCTGATGTAGATAAAGGTTTAGTGAGTACAGTATTTGGATTAAGCTATACCCGCAATAACGACTTTTTAAATAATATCAGTTACAACGGTACCAATACAAACAGCTCGATCAGGGATTCTTACGTAGATCAGGCCAATAATTCTGGCATAACAAACAGCATCGCTGGCGATGCTTACAGCAGTTATCTGATCAATAAAAACACGCCTACTTTTCCAAATCAATTTTCTGCAGAACCCTATAACAATGCTAATTTTAAACAAAACTGGGATGAATCACGTTTAGGTTCTACCTCAGAATTTAACGTAGCGGGGGCATTAAATTTTGGTAACAAAGTATATCTTGGTGCGACAGCCAGTTTTGTGAATGTGAAATATACCAGCGATGCTACTTTCACAGAATCAGGTGTGGTTAACTCCTATAATGATGGTGATGCGGTGCCTACATACAATGGAAATGAAAATTACAGTCTTAACCACTTTAGAAACCAAGAAACTAAAGGCGGTGGATTCAATTTAAAATTAGGTGCTATTTTCAGACCGGTTAGTGAGTTAAGGATTGGTTTGAATTTCCAAACACCAACCTGGATGAACATTGAAGACAATACCAGTGAGACTTTACAGGCTACTACTGCTGGAAATGCTAATACCGGACCAACTCAATCGAACAATCCAACTCAATATTATTCATTTACTTATAATTTGCGTACACCGTTAAAAGCTTCGGCAGGTATCAGTTATGTGATTGCAGGTACTGCATTAATATCAGCTGATGTGGATTATGTAGATTATTCTTCAATGCGTTTTTCAGCCTCTAATGGCTCAGATCCATCGACAATAAGCGATAATAACGCTTTTATCAAAACTTCATATAAAGAAGCTGTTAATTATAGAGTTGGTGCAGAAGTAAAAGTAACCAATGAATTGAGTTTACGTGCTGGTTACGGTGTAAATGGAAACGGTGTAAAAGACGGTGATAATAAATTTTTTCAAAGTCAGTACTATACTGGTGGGCTTGGGTATCGTATAGATAATTACTACTTCGACGTAGCATATCAAAACTACAAAAACAATTTCTATTCAAGTCCATACGAACTTAACGATGGTACCGAGCCTCTTGCTGAGGTTAAAAGCAATAGAAACAATATATTCCTAACTTTTGGAGTTAGGTTCTAAATATAAATTACGCCAAAAAAAAGCCATAAAACTGAAAAGTTTTGTGGCTTTTTTTCATTATAAATATTTAAAGACATACTATTAAAAACAAGCATTAAAATACAAATTTTATAAATTTTTACTTACATTATAAAAAAACAAAAATTACATATCAGGTATTTTAACTAATATTGCTGCTAAATAAAAAACCTTATATGAAACATAAAATCTATTATTTATTGATTCTTGCGCTATTATTCTCATGCAAGAAAGAAATTAAAAAAGAGAACCTGTCTCCTGCTCCAGCGTCTAATGAAAAGCAAGATGCTAAAGTTATTTTTTCAAAGATCTTAGCTATCGCGTTGGAAAAAGAACCCAATTTAAGATTATTCATAAAAAACGAGGCCTTAAAGCAATTTGATAGGGATAACGATGTTCTTTTCCAAATGATAAAGGATGAAAAAGTTACAACCGATCAAACTTTTCATCAGGTAATATCTAAGTATGCTAAATCAAAGGAAAAATTAGATTCAGCAATCAATAGCTTACCCACTTTAACGATCATGGTTCCAGAATTACCAAACTTTACGCCTAATAATTGGAAAACAGAATCTGAAGTACCGCAAGTAGCGATATCCCCGGAAAACAAAAACTTCAAGGACATTGATTTATATAATTCAAAAGGTGAACTAACAAAAATTGCATATGGAGCTATACCGAACTTCCCAGTTGTTGTAGTAAAAGAAAATGAAAGAGTTAATGTGAGCGTTAACAATATTGATAAATCACCGATATCGGCGACATTGTTAAGAAATTCTACTGAATCTAACCAATCAAGCTTTCTTTCAAAAGATAATATGAAATTCATTTTTAGCAATGAGGCTTTCAATGGAATGAAAACATCATCTTTTAATAAGGTTAACATGTCTAGCTCTGCTAAATTATCCCTAACTAACGATAATAAAATCAGTAGAACTGTTAATGTAAATTTAACCAATGAACCTAACTCAATAGATCCTTCGGTAATAGAGGCATTTAATATTAATTTAGATTGGCATAGGGACTATATATATTATGGTTTGAATCCTAACCTTGGCATTAATAAAGGAAAATTCAATAATAGAATGATCGAACATATCGTTTCAATCAGAATGAAAGATGGTAATTATAATAGAATCAGCGATCAGACCCAAGATCCTACAGTTAGTGAACAATGGGTACAACCAAGACCTGAAAGAGGTGGCTACGTCACAAATTGGACTGATGGATATTTTGATATAAGAATTTCTATTTTGATTAATGCTAAAAATGGTGCTGGTACTCAATTAAATAAAGTAATATCCGCAAAAGGTTCTGACCTATATGACATTAAATATAGAACTGAAGGTATACCAGGTCGATCGGGAAGTACGCAACTTAGGTTTGATGGATTAACGCCAAAAGATTATATTATAAATGAGCCCATAGCAGCATGGGATCTTCAAAATTACGGGGCAGCATGGAAATTTATTGTTAGTGAATACGATCCATCCGAAGAAATCATAACAACTTATAATGAATCTTCAAAGTTCGCAACAAATTTCAATTATGAATTAGGCTTCGAGGAGAAAGTTAAAGTTGGCTATAAATTCGGTATAAGCCTAGAGACGACATCAAGTTCAACATATCAGTATAAAACAACAAGGGGCTCTGATGAACTTGGTGAAGGAATATTAGAGTTTGGATCGCCAATAATCTTAAAAAAAGAACAATATACTTATTCAGGCAGAAATGGTACCGTTATTGGATATAATTATATTACGAATGAGGTAAGCTGCGGAACCATCTATCTTGCAATTGAGCCTCGGAAAATATAATTCAATTTGAATACTTATCATGGTAATGGTTTAGCTCTCTAACTTCTTACCATTTACATTTAGGCTGTATCATAAGTCAAAATCATAATTCGCAAAAAGAATTTAATTTTGACGGTCTCTGAAGGGAACAATATACAACCAACGGCAATTTTTTCCATACAGAAAATTGCCGTTTTTTGTTAAGATGGTTGCCACGAAAAAATATATTATTTCGCGTCCTCAAAGACCAAATGACTTATGATACGGCCTCTTCTTTTCATTTATCCCTAACTGTAATCACTTTCTCTCCATAAAACACTCCCCTATCAGTTACGCGCCCTGCACAATAATTTAAACGGTACGGTTAAATCGCCCGTATTAAAACTAATGGATTTGTCACCTTTATCTTTGATAGTTCCAATAAACAGTTGAAAATTGATATATTCATTTTTGTTATTGATATCAGGAAAATTAAGATTTTCCCTGGCTATTATTGTTAAACCCAGGCGGCTTGTCAGTAACTTCTTTCTTCTGGTAATTTCACTATGTCTGGCCTTAGCTTTTTTGCCTCCTTTTCCATTGATACGGATGCTTTACTGTAGTTGAGTTTCACACCTTCGACACCGATACGCTTACGGAAATGTACCAGTTCCGAAGCCTCGCAAGGAGCTTTTGCTTTAAACACCTGCCCTCCACTAAAATATTGGTAATAAGCGTTCTTTGCCCATTGCTCTACCACGCTTTCATCACTCAAGTTGCGGATATGATTTAACATCAACAAGGCTGTCATCAGGCGGATCGGCGCTTGGCCGGGCGACCAAAGTTCTCTTTATAATGCTTCTTAAAGCTATCCTCGAACAATTGCCCGTTAATTACATCAGCTGAAATATATAAAGGATGTCTATTCGACAATTGTTCCTTTAATCCAGGCTTAAAAAAAACCTAACTGGGCTGTATTGATCGGTCTGTTAAGCATAAATATCTGCGAGCTTTTAAGATAAATATAAAAAAACTTACAGATTAAACACCATATTTTATCAACAGGATATTGACAACAATGGCTTGTATGACTTTTAAGGAACGACTAAATAATTAAAAAGCGCCAGTTTTCGACAAAAGAACTGGCGCTTTTTTTACAACAAAAAAGGATACCCAATAGGGTATCCTCAATGTTATTAAATAATTAGCACCTATTTAATTAACATCCCACCATAACCTGTCGGTAATTTTAGCCTTTTGTTGGGGCTGTGGGTTTGCAGTAATTTCGGTATTTGGATAAAGTACCCTTCTCGGAATTTCAGAGAGTGCATTTTTAACTTTGGTTAAAGCAGGGAATCCGGTACGGCGCCAATCTGTATAATTTTCAGCATTAAGAAAGTTAGCAACCGACTTTTCTTCCATAATTAAACGGAGTGCATTTGTACTGCTGAGTGTTCCACGCGAAGCAATGTAGGTATCCATATCAGTTGTGCTTACTCCTACCTTAGTCATGTGCTGTTTAATACCATCCTGATAAAAAGGTTGTGCAGCTGCAAAACCTGATACTACCAGTGTAGCTTCGGCTTTTATGAATAATGCTTCGGTGTAATTCACCAGGTAATTATTGGCGTTGGCACCTGCATAAAAATCGGCAGGGATTGAGTAAGCCTCCAGACTTCCAATTTCGTCTAAACCAATCTGCCGGCCCGTATATAAACCGGTTTGTTTGGCGGGTTTAACCATTTTGCTTAATCTTGGATCGTTTCTGGTAGTAAAAGCATCAACAAAGGTATTGGCCAGCACAAATGTAGTGCCTGGCAGAAAATTCTGCTGCCATGGATTTTCTGCTCCTGCTGCACCACCGAAAGCAATTTTAGCATCATCATTATTGCTCTGCATACCATTTGTTAGTGCAGTCAAAGCCAGTTGTGCCTGTGCAGAAGCTGTATTTCCAGGTGCTTTACTCAGGTGCATGTAATAACGTGCTTTTAAAGTATAAGCCAATTTTCTCCACTTTGCCATATCGCCAGCGTACATCAGATCGTCACTGCCAGGCGCTAAACCAGCATTGCGACCGATATCTGCAATCCCATCATCTAACAAGCGCTGTAGCTGGGTATATATTTGTTGCTGGGTATCGTAAGTAGGATTGGCAACATCAATTCCCTTGAAAGCCTGACTGTAAGGGATATCTCCCCATGCATCGGTCGCGTAGCCCAAAGTATATGCAGTGAGTATTTTAGAAATCGCAATATAATTAGAATTGCCGTTTGCAGCTGCTTTTACATTTAGGAGGCTTAGGTTGTTCAGCGTACGCACATATACGTTGTTCCAGTCACCGTCCATATCAATATTGTACATCTGATAAGTACCGAAGTTTGGTGCCACCTGGTTGAGCGCCATTACCTGCAAATATTGCTGCAATACCACACTTAAATTCCCGTCGCCTGATGCGCTGATATTTTGTGAAATCAGCATTTGTAGAGGCGGTAACATGAGCGATTCTTTAACATCTATCGGTCTGTTGGGGTCATAGTTAACATCTATGTATTTTTTGCACCCGGCAAAAGCCATCATAAATGCAAAACTTAAAATGAAATATATCTTTTTCATGTTGATTCTTTTTTATGTATTGGGCCTATAATGTTAATCTTAAACTGAAATCTACCGAGCGGGATGTTGGGGTTGAGAAGGAATAAATCCCCTGAGATCTGTTTGAAGAACCAAAAGAACTTACTTCAGGATCCCCACCTGTAAAGTGTGGTGCATATATCCATAAATTTCTACCCGTAACCTGCAAACCAATAGTTTTGAAAGGTGTTTTTTGCAGCCATGTTGGTTTTAGGTTATAGCCTAAGCTAACATTTCTCAATTTTACATAAGTACCATCCTGGATAACCGATTCCAATACGCCATTGGCCCTCTGATAATAGGCCTGTCCTGAAACAGACACTGTATTCGGCAAACCTGTAGTTGCATTTACACCCTCAACAACACGTGGGCCACGGTCTTCGGTAACTTTTGGTGTGCCATAGAAATAGCCGTAGCCATCCACATTGTTTTGGATATCGCCTCCCTTTTTCATATCAAAAGAGAAACTCAAAGTAAACTGCTTATACCTGAAATTATTAACTATACCTGCCATCCAATCAGGATTGATATCGCCGATTATACCCTGTTCATCTGCAGCAAATGGTAACCCATCATTACCGATTAACAATTTTCCTTCACTGTTTCTGGCGTAATGGGTACCAGAGATTACCCCATATGGCTGGTTTGGAAAAATGGTAGTAAATCCGTTGTCGAGGCGCTCCAGATTACCGCCGATCGAAAGGACCTTATTTCTAATCCTGCTATAATTCAAGGTTAGATCCCAGCTAAAATTCTCAGTTTTTATAGGTTTTGCATTTAAAAGCAGCTCGATACCCTTGTTGCGCATTACGGCTGTATTTACACTCGTAGCGTTAAACCCGGTTGACGGAGCCAGTGCTACAGTGGGAATAATCCCGTTTTTTGTCTTTTTATCGAAATAGGTAACCTCCAGGCTTAAACGGTTTTTAAAGAAACCTGTTTCTAAACCGATCTCAAATTCATTGATCCGCTCATTTTTTAAGTTCGGATTGCCTAGGGTTTGACTGATCAAAAAGCCCGCCTGTTGCTGATAGGGAAAGGCAATGTTTCTTACCGGCAGTGATTCGTACGGCGTAAGCAGGCTATATGGTCCAATGCTGGCATTCCCCACTGTACTATAGGATAATCTTAATTTTCCAAAGCTCATGATATCCGAAAGTTCTTTCGAAAAGAAATTGGAAAAGATAAAACTTGTAGCAGCAGAACCATAAGGATAAAAACTGTTGTTTTTGGCCAGTACAGAAGTACCGTCGTACCTTCCGGTAAGAGAGAGGATTAAGAACTTTTTATAATCGATATTGGACTGTAAATAGAATCCTATTTTTCTGGTCAGATAACTTGTTTCCTTAAAATTTATATTTGATGTAGATCCAATGTTATCAAACCCCGGAACGGTTATACCCAAGCCGTTGGCATAGGCAGTTTCAGTATAGGTTGATAATATGTTGTTGCCCAATAGCGCATCGATGGTAAAATCACCAAAACTTTTGTTGGCACCGATGATCAGATCATTATTATATTGCCTGAAATTGGTGTTGTTGTTTACGATCCGGCCGTTAGGGTTTGAAACCGAGAGTAACGATTCATGATATTTGCCCTGTTCAACATAAACATCAGCACCAAAACGTTCCGTTATAGTTAACCAGTTCAATACTTTGTAATCAGCATTAAAAGTTGGCAAAAACCTGTTTACTACCGAAGTATTGCTGATGTTATCCAATACCCAATATGGGTTATTCCTGGAAAAACGGAACAACCTCTGCGTGCCGTCCGGGTTGAGGGCAGGCTGTAGATTATAGGAAACTGGTGCTGTAAAAATAGTCCATACAGGGCTTTCAAGAGCATATCCTTCAGGTAACCTGGTGTTTTTGGTATTGGCGTAATTCAAGGAGAAAGTAACATTCAAATCCTTAATAATTTGTGTGGTGAATTTCCCAAAAACGGTATTCCGGTCGAAAGAAGTGGTAGGTACCGTTCCATCCTGAGCAAAATTGGTATACGATATAAAATAAGAATTGTAAGCTCCACCCCCATTTACGGCTACCGTGTTGGTATATGTTTTTCCGGTTTTGAAAAATAGGTCAGACTGATCATATACCTGTGCAGGCTGACCATTAATTTTCAGGGTATCCATCCTTGCTCCCCATGAAGTACTTGTTTTCTGGTTCACACCATCAAAATATACGCCGTTAGATCCTAATGAATATTTATTCTGGATTTCGGGCAAAAGTGGTTTCTCCATAGAAAACGATGATGAAAAACTCAAGGAAGGCTTTTTATTCAGGCTTCCTGCTTTGGTTGTAATGATAATTACTCCTTTTGCACCATCAGATCCATATAGCGCCGTTGCTGCACCACCTTTTAACACATTTATGCTTTCAATAATATTAGGGTCAAGATCAGCAATACGGTTGGTGCCTGGACCCGAGTTGAGATTACCTGTTTCATCATTGTTAACCGGAATACCATCAATTACCATCAAAGCTTCGTTGTTTCCGAACAGGGAATTGGCTCCTCTGATTACAATACGCGATGAACTACCCGGAGTACCCGAAGAACTTGTAATCTGAACACCCGAAACCTTACCGGCCAGGGCATTTACCAAATTAGGCTCTTTGGTCTGGGTCAATTGCTCACCTTTTACCTCTTGAGAACTATAGGTAAGGTTACGTTTTTCCCGCTTTACACCTAGAGCAGTCACTACAATCTCATTCAGGTTTTGCTGATCTTCACTTAAAGTGATGGTTATGTTGCTTTGTCCGCTATACGAAAATTCTTTGGTGGTATAACCAATGCCACTAAAAACCAGTATAGCCGGGTTTCCGCTTTTAATTGAGAATAGCCCTTTTGCATCGGAAGAGCTGCCAACAGCGGTTCCTTTAACTTTTACCGATATACCCGGAATTGGTTGCCCCGATACATCTATAATTTTGCCGCTAATCAGCGGCGTTTGACCATAAATCTGCACGCAACAGAGCATAGTCAAAATGAACAAAGTAATCTTTAATCTGGTCATTGTATTCAGTTTAGTTAGTAGTATGACCAAAATTAGCCTTATAAAAAGCCAGATAGAATGCTGATTTTAACACGTATTAACCAGAAATTAACGCAAATGTTACAATCTTCTTAAATAAGTGAATAAACTGTGATTTATTTATCTAATCAAATAATATTTGAACAACTGAACTGATGTTGAAGCAATATATTGATATTTAGGCCTACTGCCTACTCATTGTTTTTCGCACCAACCAGATTTTCAGCACCGATTTCTGTTAGTTAAAATCAGGCGATTTGCAGATACACAAAGTAGCATCAATAAAAGTAGTTAATTAGGAAGTTGAAAGTATAACCTGTTTATGCTAAAAATTTTTATTTGCTCTTCACTATAATCTCTTTCTCTCCATAAACCGCTCCCTTATCTGTTACGCCCTGTACAATAATTTTAAACGGTCCTGTTAAATCTCCAGTATTAAAACTAATGGATGTATCACCTTTTATCTTCATCTGATAGTTCCAATAAACAGTCGAAAAATTGATAGGCTCATTTTTATTGGTAATATCAGATACATAAAAATCTTTAGGAAGGTTGATTCCTTCCAAGAGAATCACATTAGGTTTAGACTCAAGCTCCACACATCCATGGTACATGATTGCAAGTCCAATTTCGTTAACATAAACTTCACCTTTTACTGGGTTTTTATTACCACTGTCGGCCATATGGTTAGGACAATTTAAAATATTATTCATGCAAACATAATCTCCGCATCTGTTAACGTAAGAATTTTTAATAAATTCGATTCTTTCATCCCTTTTTTTCTTAATCGTTACTTCTTTTAGCTGCGTACCAGTAATTGAGGTTAGACTTTGATTATCTTCACTAAACAGACCGCTTTTAGCATTTAATTGTTCTAAATTTTGCTTTATTAAATATTTCTTTAGTTCATCCTGTGGATTGTCCATTCTAACTTTATACAGGTTATACTTAGCTGTTGTCATCCCTAACCAAACAGGCCGCTTTGGTTCTTTAATAACAAGATTGGCAAAGGGTAAATTAAATTTCCCAGTGCTATCGGTATTCAGAAAGTTCAGATTTTCTCCGGCGATGATTGTTAACTCAATCGGCTGATCTAATGGCTTATTTTTTCTGGTTATTTCGCCATGGTATTCAAAGCTCGAGAGCACTTCTTTCTTATTGATCACTTCCGTTTCAGGCCATTTATACCTGCTCCAGGTTTTAACCAGGAGTACATCATTCAGATAATCCTGATCCACATACTTTAACCCCATCGGTCGGCTAGGAAGTGGTTTTAAATGTTGTTGTAAGTAAAAATAATCGATAATGTTCTGGTTATTAACAACTGAAATCCTATTGGCTTGGGTACACGCAATAGAAACCAGTGCTGTGAGTGGAGTTTTATTTTTACCGGTTACATTCAATTTTAAATTCACCTGATCTCTTGTACTATACTCATTTTTATCTGTGGATAGTTCGATCTGATTAAGCTGATCATAATGTGCAAAGAAAATCCTTTCGGCCATTGGGCGATAATTGCTATCTAAAATGGTGACGGTATTTAATCCAATTGGCACGGAATCTAATTTAAACCTTATATTTTGGGTTTTGTTAGCCGCTAATATCAAATCGGCATGCAAAAAAACATCAGCGAAATTATGCACCAGAACATGAACTTTTTGATTATTATTGGCCGCCAGCTGTAGTCTGAAATCATTTTCGGCTATTGCTGTGCCCGCTGTTAAAACAGCTCCGTGTTTTAATGCCGCAGGTAAACGATAACTGTTACCTTCCTGTTCACTGCCAAAAAGTTTAACGTAATATGTTTTTGATGGCTGTGGGCAGATTGAAAATGAACCAAGCCCTGTAGAATTGCTCTGGAGGGTATCAATTACCCTGTCATTTTCGTACAGAAAACCTGTTGCTTTTATTGCAGCGCCTTCCAGGTCTTTAATTTCAAAACCTACCTTCGAGTTTAAGCGATCTACCAGGTAACCTCCTTCGGGGTAAAATTGAACCTGATAATTAGAGCGGTTCCTTACCGGAAGATTAAACTTGATGTATCTAATATCTTTACCTTTTTTGATGGAGACATTAAGTTGATTATTACTTGCTGTAATTTTATCCGCAGGAAAGTTAATCATCAGTTCACCGATTACACTACTTTTAGCTGTACCGGTGAGCAGTGTTTGTTTATCCTTACCGATATGATATTTTATTTCTGCATTTTCAACGAAACGGTTGTCACTGGATAAAATTTTCAACAATGCTATCCCATTTTTGCTTTGCTCATCATAAGCTTTAAAAATAGAAACATTGGCCGTTAATGGATTTACAGTAGTAGATCTAATGATAATGGGCTGTACAAATTTTCCATCTGGCTGATTATTCTTTTTAATATTGGTATTCGCCACAAAACGATAGGAACCTCCCGGCAGCGAATCAGGCAAGGTAAGCGCACCGAATGCAAATCCTTTTTCAATCAGAAATTTATCCTGTATTACGACGCTACTATCACGATTATTGATTAGCGATAAATAAAGTGTATGGTATTGATCTAAGTTGGTCATGTTTTTTAGCAAGTACCCGCTAAACCAAACCTGATCGTTATTGGTATAAATAGTTTTGTCGAAATGAACGAACAGATTAGATTGAGCCGCTTTTAAGCCATAGCGATTAATATTTAACGCCACACTATCAAGTTTTACATCCTGCGCTTTTGCCTTTACTAATAAAAGCACAATACAGGTAAAGAGAATTTGAAATTTTGAAAGCATATTTGGATGATATAGCTAAAAATCGAAATTTTTAGCTATAATCTCAAATTATCTCCAATTAGTGACATAATTTTCAGAACAGTTTGTCAAGATTTATGATTTAAAAACCTCTAAATTTTAACGATTCCATGCTTCACCGCATACAAAGCCAATCCTGTCCGGCTTTTTAATTGTAGTTTTTCGCACAAAGAATTTCTATACCCATCAATGGTACGTGGACTCACAAACATTTCAGCTGCAATTTCATTATACGTTTTTTCGGTACAGGTATATTTCAGAAACTCCATTTCCCTTTCGGTAAGTTTTACGAAGTCTGATATTTTGGAATTTGTAGCTAACGAACTGAGCGACTGCATGACTTTTCTCGTAACCAGATCATTATAAAAATACCCTTTGCTGATTACCTCGTCAAAAGCACGCTTAAGTTCTTCTGGCTCAGCATCTTTTAGCACATAACCTTTGGCTCCATTGGTAATCATTTTAATAATAGCAGTTTCTGCATCCATGGTACTCAAAGCAAGTATGTTTACTTCCGGATGATTTGTACGCAGCCATGAAGCCGTACTATATCCATCCATTTCGGGCATGTTGATATCAAGCAATACGATATCAGGTACGTCGTATATTTTTAACTGCCTGATAAAATCTTTTCCGTTAGCAGCCTCAAATAAAATGTTGTAGGATGGGAAATAGCTGATTAGAGCGGCCAACCCTTTTCTAAACAAAACATGATCATCAACTAGGGCTATATTTTTAATCTGGTCAGACATAAGGAATGGTTAAGGTAATTTTAGTTCCATTATTAATCACACTATCGATAGTAGCTTCTCCCATAATCAGTGTAGCGCGTTTTACAATATTCTGAAGCCCCAAGCCAGTCTCCAGTTTTTCTTTTTCACCTGCACTAAAACCAACACCATTATCCTCGATGGTTATGCTGAGCTGTTCCGAAAAATCAAATCCAACATCAATTGTGGTGGCTTGGGCATGTTTTAATATGTTTTGTAAACTTTCCTGCACAATCCGGAAGATGATGATTTTCTTCTGTTCTGCAATCTGCTGTTCGTTACCGGTTACCTCAACCTTGCAAACAATAACTCCTGCCCTGCCTATGCGCTGTAGTTCCTGTTCTACCGCCTGCAACAAACTTAATTCCTGGATACGGCTTGTGTTCAAACTTTTTGCAATATCACGTAAATCAGTAAGGGCATTGCCCAAATTTCCTTTAATTTCAGTGATCAATGATTTATCACTGGTTTCTTTTTGCTCCAGAATGCTCAATTGTAGTTTAGCCAAACTTAGTAACTGTCCAACATTATCATGTATTTCCTCACTTATCATTTCAAATGTTTGCTCCTGCATTTCGAGCCTCGATTGTAACAATTGCTCGCCATATTGCTTTTCCATTTCTCCTTTTTCTTTTGCATACTGGAATTTCTTTTTCTGAAAATAGAGCATAAAGAAAACGATCGCACTACTCAGTGCAAAAAAAATAATTATACTTGGTATAATTACAAAGAGGACTTCTCTGTCTTGATCGTTCTGCATAAAAAGGCATAGGCAAATAAACAATACATAATGATATTAGTAATCAAATTTAATTTCTTTAGTTTAACGGCTAGTTGCTCGTAATTTTCCGTCAGATAGTGGAACATCCCCATATACGGTACAACGCAGGTGTAATAAACAATTAAACCTATGGCAATCCAGAATTCGCCTTCATTAAAAAGTGATGTAGTTTCTTCAGAAGTTAATTTTTCGTAGCAATAAATAAGTGCAAAAAAGATAATAAATGTTCCGCCAAACACAAAAGCATAGCTATTCCATTGTAATATGTTAAAACTGTAAAAACTAAATGTATACCAAAGAACCGGGAACATAAATAAGAATAATTTTATTACTTTTTGTAAGTAAACATTTTTGACAATCAGTTTAAAGAAATAGGCATAAAATATAAATTCCACCAAAATAAAAAAATTGTATTGAGGTAACGTATTCCCCTCATAACCAAATTCTTGTTTAAAAAAAAACACACTAAGTTCAAGCAGAAAAGTATAAACACATAACAAAGCAACCGCTTTAAGTTGCTTTGTTAATTTTGATTGCAGGCAGATACCTGCTACCGCAGAAATTGCTAAAGAGACTAGATATAAATTCTTGAGAAACATAAATTTAAATATGTATCTAAAATAAGCATTTACTATTGATCTGAAACATCAAGTGCTGCCTTATTACCGGTTGATGGAGGTGGAGTGGGATCCCCTGTATCAAAAGTGTCACCTGCGCGCTTATTTTTTATAGTATAATCTAATCTTTTTTGGAATTCTGCAGAATCAATCTGCTCAATCCCTACATCCTTACCTTGTTTATTTATAAAAGTAAAACAAATTGTCATTCTTTGATGGTGACGAACAATTGGAAAATGTTTAAATACATAATCTTTATCGGTATATGAAATGAAACGGACACCTAATTTTTCAACACTATCACCATGAGTTTTGATTTGATATTTCATCTCTTCAACTATCGATTCAATTTGCTCTTTAGAAAACCAAATATGTTTTGTCTCTTTTTTACAGGTATCTTTAGGATCCATTGTTGAATCTGAAAGTTTCTCTCTGATATTTAATTGGTAATTATTGACCCAAGCTTTTGCAGTATCCAGCTCAAGCATCTTTTCATCTAGCTTTCCATTTCTAAACGCATAGTAATTTTTTATGTCATGTTTGCCATTGCTTGTAGGACTAAAAATCAAAGTAAGTTTACCGCATTTCCCCTGTTTTATTGTTGGTGATGCAAAATAAACACGAACACCGGTTATAGTGTCCTGATCGTTATAACTTTTATTATCAATAAGAAAATTTAAAAAACCTATGGCCTCAAATAAATTGTTGAAATTTAGTTTATTCATTCCGGGATCTCCGGTATCATCTATTGTTAAGTCATTTATTATTGGTAATTTATGGGTATTAAACCAATCTTCTCTTCTGTTACTTTCATCAGTAGTTATATAAGTACGTGGCAATAACAAAGAATCTGCTTTAGTCGAAGCAAGAGTAGTTGTCTGCCGTCCTTCGCATGCGGTAAATATAAGTGCGATAATACACATCAATAGCGTTTGACCGATTGTCTTTCTTCCAAGATCAATTAATTTTAGATAATTCATAGCTTTTAATTTAGTTTGAGATTTTTAAAATGATTTACACCTAAATATACACTAACCTTATTTGAAATAGAAAATCGATGCATTGATAAAGAGCATACAAAAAAACTCATTTTCAAGCATTAAAACTGCCAGAAATAGCTTCTATCTGAATTTACTGTTAATTATACTTACTTCCATTTATTTTAAAATACCGCGATTTTACGGTATATCATTGCGCTTTTCACGCGTATAAATTCCAACGTTTTCACGCTTGATTTGGATAGGTCTGTACAACTAGCTTTGAGTAAGAAAGATAGCAGAGTAAAATCGATCATTCTTTGAATCCCATTATAAAATATGATGGGTTGATTAATCATAAACCAAAAAACCTAAAATCATGACAAAACTCTCATTAAACAAAGTCGAATCTTTTATTAAAGATCTTGACCAAAAGCCAGGACTAAAACAGGAATTTGAAGCCAATCCACAGGACACCTTAATCAAAAACACAGCCACCAATCCCAAAAATGATGTTTGGATATACAGACTGGTTGTTAGTGCATTAAGCTTGGTTTTATTAGTAGTTACCACTGGTATTTTAATCAATGTTAAAGAAATACAAGCTGCAGATAAAGTAATTACTATAATAGCCTCTATTGGTTCTGCGGTAATTGGAGCATTGGCAGGCTTACTGGCTCCTTCTGCCAATCAGGATGATAACTAAACTAAAATTATTTGATTAAAAAATAATTTCACAAAAATCACTTCACCAACCTTTCTTACAAGTACTTACCTTTTAATTCAACTAAAATGGAAATCAAAAAATATCAACTTGAGCCAGAAGTAAGACAATTCAATGGAATTGCTGAGCAGGACAAAATTTTTCTGTCTATTCAAATTGGAAACGGACAGATTGGCGGTTCTAAAGTTATGCTTGATGCACAACAACTTGCCAAAGGGAATTTAACGCAACACACTTTTATAGGCGATTCCAACAATCTAATAAATAAAGAAATAGAGATAGAAACAAACGTACTGGACGTAAATCAATTTACCAATAAATGCGTAATTACGACGACCTTTCTCAATCAGGACAATAAAATTTTATTCACAAAAATCGATATTGGAGAAGCACCAGAAAATGGAATTGCAAGCTTTAATGGCAAATACAGGCTTATGCTCTTATTATTTTTATTGTTTATTTTTAGTTTTAACACCAATAAGGTATCCGCACAATCGGTATCAGATAAAATTACTTTTCAAAATTTAGAAACACCCTCCTCGCCGGGTTTTGTTCTACTTGATAAAACACCATCATCAATTGAAAAGCCTACTACACCCCAGGGCTTTGGGGTAAGTGTATTAGGCCTGTTGCAAGGTAAGGGTGGTGCAATGGAATTTGCTCCTTTTTGGTTGGTCAATCATCCTAAACTTTCAGCAGAAAAAATGTATAAGAATAAAATGCCCGTTTTATATAATTTTTCAATCTCGGCGGCCACAGTAAAAACAGATACTGTTAGTTATATCGCTGGTGGTATCAGAACAAGATTATTTCAATCGTACAACAAAGGAATCATTAATAGACTCGATTCGATTAAAACTAAAATTGAAGATGCACTTGCTGACCTTGATACAACAAAAATCAAAGTATTACAAAAAATGTACGCAGGGTTACTTGAAAACCCAATTTTTACCATAGATGTTGCGGGAGCGATTGGTGGAGGTTCTAACACAAACTCTTTCCATGATGCAAAAATAAACAGGTGGGCAGCATGGCTATCCTTTAACTGGCGACCCAAAGGCGATAATTTTTATATTACGGCGCTAACAAGGTATATGAATAATGAAAAATTTGAAGATTATACCGCTAAAGCAGATTTATTAGATATTGGAACCAGATTGAATTACGATATTTTAAATATCTGTGTTTCACTTGAATATCTGCAAAGATTTAATCTGTCTAAAAACAATGATTCTGATAATAGGATTGCAATAATAGGCAGTTACAAGCTTTCTGATAACATTTATTTTACAACCACATTTGGAAAAAATTTCAGTGAAACAAATAATATTATCGCATTAGCTGGAATAAATTTTGGAATATCTAAATCTAAAATCAAAGCTTTTTAGGTGATAAAACTACAAAACCCCAAATAACGCTCCACCTTCTTTACCCATTTCATCAATCTTAGCCTCTACCACTCCATCCTTAATCAATTCAGGTGCGTGGTGGGGCTTTTTTCGTGCATCGATAACCATCGAACCCTTACAGCCCCAATGTTTATTGATGGTAAAATCGTTAATACCATAAATATCGGCTGCCGGATTACTTCTTGTAAAAGCTACCCAAACAAAGTTATCAATCGTTGCAGCAGTAAACTCAGCATCATCGGCCAATATAATCAAAGGCAGGCCGGATAAATCCTGATCGATCAGGGCCATGTTCAGCATCGCAATTTCTGCAGCTGTTTTCTCTGGATTCAGGTATTTATTAGCCGCTAAAACCAAAACACCTGGCATAGCAATTTTGGGCTGATAAAAAGCATCACTTAGTTTCAGTCCTTCAGGGACATGGCTCCACAATTCTCTTTTTTGATTACCTGCGGCTGCAATCACCACTTTCGAACCACTGTTTAATCCGTCGCCACTATAATCCAGCGTATCGATGGTGGTGTTGGTATAAAAATGGATGTCTCTTGTTAAATCAACCCGTTCTAATATATGTTTGATGAAATCTTCAATGTGATGCGTACTCAGTTGCTGATTATCTTCTTTAGCCGATATAAAAAGGTATTTGGCCAAACTCAACTGGTTTTTACCCAGAATGTGGTTGGCAATGGTTAAAATTTCCTGTGGTCTTCTTTCTTTTAAATATGGCGTATAACGTTCGCTACCAATGGCAAAAAGCAATGGATGCACACCAGCAGCATCAACCGCATGGACTTCTTTTAAACCATGTATTTCCTGCGGAATGGCTGAACCGGTAATCTCATGAATCAAAGCGCCAAAACTGGTATCCTCCTGCGGCGGGCGACCAACCACAGTAAACGACCATATTGCATCTTTTTTATGGTACACATTGTGCACTTTCATTAAAGGGAATGGATGTGTTAAGCTATAATAGCCCAAATGATCGCCAAAAGGCCCTTCTGGTTTATTTTCGTTTGGATAAACGGTACCGGTGATGATAAAATCGGCATCAGCAGAGATACAGAAACCTTCATCATCATAAAAATAACGGAAGCGCCTGTCGCCAAGAGCCCCGGCAAAAGTCATTTCCGACAAACCTTCAGGCAATGGCATTACTGCTGCCAAAGGATGCGAAGGCGGACCTCCGACAAAAATGCTCACTTTTAAAGGCCGTCCAAGGGCGTTTGCTTTCGATTGATGCACCCCTATTCCCCTGTGAATCTGGTAATGTAAACCAATTTCTTTATCTTGGATATAATCGTTTCCACCTAATTGAATGCGGTACATCCCTAAATTGGCATTTAATACACCTGGTTTATCTACATCTTCGGTATAAACCTGTGGCATGGTAACAAATGGACCACCATCCATAGGCCAGTTTACAATCTGCGGTAACTGACTGATGCTTGTTTTCAAAAACTTATTTTTCGCAGAAGGTGTTTTTAAAGGCAGAGCCGATAAAGCCGACATTGCAGAACCTGCATATTTAAACGGATTTTTTAAGGCTTTTATAGGATCGTTTCTTAATGAAACCAATTGCTGTACCTTCGGCAAAGTATCCCTAAAAATAAATTTAGATCTTTCTAACGTTCCGAACAGATTAGAAACCGCAGGAAAAGGACTTCCTTTAACTTTTTCGAATAACAGTGCCGGTCCTTGATTTTCGTAAACCCTCAAATGGATGGCTGCCATTTCTAAATAAGGATCTACTTCTTCTTTTATTCTGATTAAATGACCGTGCTTTTCAAGATCGGAAACACATTCTGCTAAACTTTTGTATGCCATGTCCAAAGATAAATAATTAGACTTTCTATGAAACAAAAAAGCCCTGTATAAGCAGATTTTACAATAAATCTACTTATATAGGGCCACTTAACCTACTAATAAGATATTATTTCTTACCTGCGAAAGAGCGTAACATCCAGGTATTTTTCTCTTTAAACTGCATAAAACGGTTAACCATATCGTTAGAACCATCGTCTCCGGCAGTATCAGTAGCTTCCAAGAGTTCTCTTTCCAATTCGATCAATGCAGCCATATCATCTAAAATGGCATCAACCATATCAAGGTCTTTCATGCCAATGGTATCAATCTCTTGGATTTTAGATTCTTTAATATAATCAGCAAAACGGCTATGCGGTGCTTTACCTAAGGTTAATACACGCTCAGCAATTTCGTCAATAGTTAGTTGAGCATTGGTATATAACTCTTCAAACTTAACATGAAGTGTAAAAAAATTCTGACCTTTAATGTTCCAATGGCAACCTCTTAATTTTTGATAATGAATGTGGTAATTAGCCAAATAATCATTTAACAGATCTACAACTGGTTTAACTTCTTTCTCGTTTAAGCTTATTTCTTTAGCGTCCATTTTGTTATGATTTATAATGTTTTTATTGTCAACGTAACAAACCAAATTTATAAAAGTTTTACTCAATTTTGTCTCTTGAACAATACGTTATTTATTAAATCGTTTAATATTTAACAAAAACAAAACAGGGATATTATAAATATTTGTATATGAATTACATATCAATTCAAAAAAAATAAAATCATCTTAGTTTTACTTAAAAACCAACAGCCCGACTTAAGATGGTTAACAATATTATTCGTATAATTGCTCCCTTTGACTTAGAAAATTAGATAAAAATAAATGCATAAAATATATTTATCTGCTGTAGTGTTATTTGCACTTAATATTGCAAATGCCAAAGCTAACACAGCAAGAGACTCTATCGGTGTAGAAAATAATAAAGGCAAAAAACTGATCGTTCACCAAACCGTAGCAAAAGACACTTACTATTCTATCGGAAGAAGATACAATGTATCGCCAAAAGATATTATGGCTTTTAACGAAAACAAATATCTACAGGTTGGTGTGATCATCAAAGTTCCTACAAATATTCCTTTTACAGCAACAGGACCATCTAACAATACGCAGACTCAAACTACTGCAACTGGCAATGTGATTGAGCATACCATTAAGCCAAAAGAAAATTTAAATATGCTGGCCGAAAAATATGGCACAACCATAAATGAAATTAAGGCTTTAAACAACTTAAAGGGCAGTAATTTAAGCATCGGTCAGGTTTTAAAAATACCGGCAAAAAACGGAGTACAGAGCCCAGTACCTGAGACGGTTACGCCGCCTGCAAAAAACAATACAGAATCACCTGTAAACAATACTCCGGCTTCAGATCAAACTATGATTGAGCATACTGTTGCGCGTAAAGAATTTTTAGGAAAAATTGCCGAAAAATATGGCACTACGGTTGAAGAAGTAAAAAAAGCCAACAATCTTTCGGGCAATAACCTCCGTATTGGTCAGAAACTTAAAATCCCGGCGACAAAAAACATCGACGAAACTAAAGTAGTTTCAGCTGCTATTGAAGAAAAGCCGACACAAGAGAATAAATCCAACGATACAGCAGGTACACACACCGTTTTAAGGAACGAAACCATTTTCACCATTGCCAGGCAATATGGCATTACTGCCTATCAGATCAGAACAATGAACAATCTTCCTGATAATGCTATTACTATCGGGCAGGTTTTAAAAGTTCCTGGCGGCATCATTGCAGATGTTCAGGTACCCAAAGAAAAACAGGCTGAAACTGAAACCAAAACCAAAGATATACCAGTAGCAACTAAAGAAGAAAGTTTTATCCATACCGTAGCCACTGGCGAAAACATTTTCTCTATAGCTAAAAAATATAATTTAACGGCTTATCAGATCAGAACAGCAAATAAACTGGACGATAACAACATCAAGGTAGGCCAGAAACTGATCATTCCTAAACCACCACAGCCTAAATCGGTAAATGATTTATCAAAAGAAGAACAGGAAAATGAACCTGACAGTACCATGGTTAAAGATCCTAAACTTCGCCGCGATCCGAGCGTATATGGTTTAAGTCAGATCGAAGAAAAAGGAGCTGCAGTTTGGATTGAAGACCAAGATATGGATGGAACAAAAATGTTGGTTTTGCACCGTACAGCGCCTGTGGGCAGGGTAATTAAAATTACCAACCCAATGACCAACCGCACTACCTTTGCCAAAGTTGTTGGTAAATTTACAGAGAACGAATCTACAAAAGATGTTATCATTGTAATGACTAAAGCTGTAGCCGATTCATTAGGCGCTTTAGACAAACGTTTTTTCTGCAATTTAACCTATAGTGCTCAATGAGTTCAAACAAAAAGCCTTTTATAATTGGTATTGCCGGTGGTAGCGGATCGGGCAAAACATTTTTCTTAAACTGCTTTCTTCATCATTTTAAACAGGATGAAGTAACACTGGTATCCCAGGATGATTATTACATCCCTGCCGGTGACATGACACAGGAAGAAAACAAGTTATACAACTTCGATCTTCCCTCAACCATTGACAGCGAACAGTTTTTGAGAGATATTAAGCAATTAATGAGCGGTGAAGTGGTTTATAAAAAAGAATATAACTTTAATAACCCTTTGGCTGTAGTTAAAATACTGGAAATTAAATCAGCACCTATTATTATTGTAGAGGGGCTTTTTATCCTCCATTTTAAAGAAATCGCGGCTTTACTGGATCATACCATTTTTGTTGATGCGGATGAACAGGTTGCTTTAGATCGCCGTATTAAACGTGATGGTTTAGAACGAGGTTATCCGGAAGATGACGTATTGTACAAATGGCACAACCATGTAGTACCCGCTTATAAAGAGTACCTGCTACCCTACCGCGAACAATGCAATAAGGTAGTGATGAATAATACCAATGAGCCCGACGAAATTATCGCCATCACAGAAGATATTTCGAACGATTTGAGGAATAGTATTTTGGTGGATATACAGTAAACACCAGAGAAGTCAAGTTTTAAAAACTTGACTTCTCTTTTTTGCGAGAGGAACCGTCATTCCCAACTTGATTGGGAATCGTAATGCCCTGATAGGTTTACATGCTCTATTAAGATTCCGCCTGCGCGAGAATGACGATCATTCTAATTGCCGTGGTTTGTGTCGCCACAAACCACTAATTAATCCAGTCTCATTTCAGGTATATCACCTTCCACAACCAATCTACCTGCCGTAGATTGCTGTATAAATTCGATACTCACGCCTGGTGCACGCTCCAAAAGTTTAAAACCACCTTCAGGTAAAATATCCAAAACCGCCAGTTCGGTAACTATTTTTTTAATACATTTCACACCTGTTAACGGCAAGGTGCATTTTGGCAATAATTTACTTTCACCAGCTTTATTAATGTGCTGCATGGCTACGATGATGTTTTTAGCCGAGGCAACCAAATCCATTGCTCCGCCCATTCCTTTAACCATTTTACCCGGAATTTTCCAGTTGGCAATGTCTCCGTTTTCCGACACCTCCATGGCTCCCAGAATGGTTAAATCTACTTTTTGAGCACGGATCATCCCAAAACTCATTGCTGAATCAAAAATAGATGATCCAGGCAAAGTGGTAATGGTTTGTTTTCCTGCATTAATTAAATCAGCATCTTCTTCCCCTTCAAAAGGAAATGGTCCCATGCCCAGCAAACCATTTTCTGATTGTAATACTACATTAATTCCTTTAGGGATATAGTTGGCCACCAGTGTAGGTATGCCAATCCCCAGGTTAACATAATATCCATCTTTTATCTCTTTAGCGATACGCTGTGCGATTTCTTCTTTTGAAAACATAAATTTAAATGTTTGAATTTTGATTGATAGAATGAGTAATGTTCTAATCTGCTATTATACTTCAGACTTCCTCACCGTGCGCTGCTCAATTCTTTTCTCGTAGTCTTTGCCCTGAAAAATGCGGTGCACATAAATACCAGGGGTATGAATATAATCCGGATCTAATTCGCCAGCTTCCACCAGCTCTTCCACCTCAGCGATGGTAACTTTACCTGCCATAGCCATTACCGGATTAAAATTCCGGCTGGTAGACCTGAAGATTAAATTTCCTGCGGTATCGCCTTTCCAGGCTTTTACAATAGCGAAATCAGCATCAAATGCGTATTCCATCAAATAATCCTTACCATCAAAATTACGTACTTCTTTACCTTCTGCTACTTCAGTTCCTACACCTGCAGGGGTAAAAATTGCAGGCATACCATATCCGGCTGCAAGACAACGGGTAGCCAAAGTACCCTGAGGAATAAGGTCTACTTCCAGTTCGCCGCTTAACAACTGCCTCTCAAACTCAGCGTTTTCACCTACGTAAGAAGAAATCATTTTTTTAACCTGACGTTGTTTTAGCATTAAACCGATACCAAAATCATCAACACCAGCATTGTTGGAAATGCAGGTTAAATTTTTGACCTGTTTGCTCACCAAAGCATTGATACAATTTTCTGGAATACCACAAAGCCCGAAACCACCCAGCATTAGGGTTGCACCATCTGATATATCTTTGATCGCCTCTTCAGCTCCAGATACCACTTTATTTATCATTTTATGAATTTTTGGTTAGTTCGCTAAATTACAAATTGCCTTCAAAAATGCAGCATTTAAATTTTTAAATCTATCAGGAATATAAATTGATTGGAATTAATCTAAATAACCACTACCTTTGTATTGCAATGATTTACGAGAGAGAAGAAAGCCTGTTTATATTACCTACAGACCCTGAATTCCAGAAGGGCATGGGATTTATTTTTAGCTGCACGGCTGAGCATAAAAAATGTTGTGAGAAATTTAAAAAGGGCAAACGCTGTAAAAAGTGCCCGGGTAATAAAACTAAATAAGCTTATTTCGCAATTTCAATAATTTTATCATCATTTCCATTACTGGTACATAGATAGATTTTTCCTTCCGGTGATTGGCAAACAGCTCGTATTCTTCCATACGTATTAACATAAAAATCTTTAGTAGCCGTAATTTTTGTTTGTGCATCATCTAATTTTAACTGCATCAGTTTCGTGCCTTTTAACACCGCTAACAACAACGAATTTTTAAACTGCGGAATATAATCATTGTTGTAATATGCTAAACCGCTTGGTGCAATGGTAGGTGTCCAGTTGATTAATGGCTCTGCCACATTGTTCAAACTGCAGAACGACTGTTCTCCACTTTCGTTACAAAAACCCTTGATGTTCGGCCATCCATAATTCCTTCCTTTTTCGATAATATTTATTTCATCATCAGAATCCGGTCCATGTTCAGAGGAAAATATTTTGTTGCCCACCACCTGAACCAATCCCTGCGCATTACGATGTCCCAAACTCCAAACAGGATTATTTGGGTAAGGATTATCTGTAGGAATAGAACCATCTAAATTGATCCTTAAAATTTTGCCAGCCAATGAATTTATATTTTGAGGATTGGCTGTATCGGATGCATCACCTGTACTGATAAACAATTTACCACCGCTGATCAATAAGCGTGAGCCATTGTGTATGGAGCCAGCTGGAATCTGATCGAGTAAAACTAATGGATTGGTTAAATTACCTCCGCCATAAGTATAACGGACCACTTTAGCCTTATAAGTGCTACCATATCCATAAACCACATAAACATAAGGATTAGTAGTGAAATCAGGATGTAAGGCCATGCCCAATAAGCCACCTTCTCCATTGGTACGTACTTCTGAAATGGTTAGTAAAGGTGTAACTTGACCTGTAGAAGGATTCAAACGGCTGATTTTCCCTGCTTTTTCAGTAAACCAGATGAAATTATCGGGTCCGTAAACCATTTCCCATGGTAAAGTTAATCCAGAAACAACAACTGTTGATTTTAATTCTACATCTGGTAAGGTACCTGGGTCTCCATTACTATCGTCATCATTCTTTTTGCAAGTTGTGGCAAACAATACCACAAAAAGGCAGAGTAAGATTTTTTTCATAACCGTAACATTTTAAAAATAACATAGTTACGACTATAAAAGTTTTATTATTTTATTGGGCAGACGTCATTTCGGGCGAAGCACAGCGCAGCCGAGAAATCTTTAAAAGGTGCTTAACATCATATTCAAAGATTTCTCCACTGCGGTCGAAATGACGATTACACGAATATTTCACCCTTACCATCATTCTTGCGCAGACAGGAGCTTAGACTCAAGTATTATATGGCGTTAAAATTTCCAATCAAGTTGGAAATGAAGGTTTATCTACTTGCGCTCCTTAGAAAGGAGCGCTTAAATAATTTTGCGATTTTATCGCAAATAAGAATAGTCGTCATTGAGAGAAGAAACGAAGAAGCAATGTTAAAACGTTCGCCATCCCCCATAGCGGTAAGATTGCTTCGTGCCTCGCAATGACGGAATAGGCGAATGAAAGTCAAAAATCTCCATCATCCATTTTACATCTTACAATACCCATCCGAATCAATTCAAATACACATAGGTAATGCCGTCTCCGCCTCTATCCGCATGCTCATCTTCCATTCTATTCACCTGGCTATATTTCCGTAAATACTCCCTGATCATTTTTCTCAAAATCCCATCACCTTTACCATGAATCAGTTTAATAGATGGAAAACCCAGCATAATAGCTTTGTCTAAATATTTCTCTACTTCGAACAGGGCATCTTCTGTTCGCTTCCCACGAAGGTCGAGTTCAGCCCTAAAGCCAGAGACTGCCTCATTCATGCGCCCTGCAAAAGAATTGGCACTGCTCTGAACCACTTTTTTAGCTTCCCGGTTACTCACCTTTTGTACCCGGCTCTTTTTAACGGTAGAACGTAAATCGCCAATAGCCAAAACCAGTTCATTGCGGTTAATTTCTAAAACCTGACCGATGGTTTCGCTATCTGTAAATTTAACCAGATCCCCCACTCCAATTTCACCTCCTACAACTACTGGTACTGGCTTAGGACGCTCTTTTGGTACAGTATTTTTAACGAGTTCGCGCTGCAGGTTTTGGCGGAGTTCCTTGGTTACTTCCTTATCAGCCTGTTTTTCCTTGATCTCGGCAATGGTATTTTCTACCAGTTTATTGGCATTTTTAATGATGTTTTGCGCCTCTTGTTTCGCTTCCTTAATCAGGATTTTTTTATTTTCCTCTAAAAATGTTTTTAGCTTTTCATTTTCCGCAACCAGGTTTTTGGCTTTATTCTGCTGATTGGCCAAACTTACTTTCGCATCATAAATATTTTTCTTCTCTCTTTCCAGATCCACAAGCATTGTATCAACCCGGTTCTGGTTAGATCCTGTTTTCTCTTTCGCCAGCTGGATCACTTCTTTTGGTAAGCCAATATTCTGTGCAATTTCGAAAGCGTAAGAACTTCCAGGTTTGCCCATTTCTAAAATGTAAAGCGGTTTCATCTTTGCATTATCAAAAAGCATCGATGCATTTTCCAATCCAGGTGTATTTCCTGCAAACAGTTTTAAATTAGAATAGTGGGTGGTAATTACACCTCTCACCTTTTTATTGTTCAACACCTCAAGAACAGCCTCAGCCATTGGTCCGCCAAACTGCGGATCAGTACCTGTACCAAACTCATCAATCAATACCATTGTTTTTGGCGAGGCGTGTTCTACAAAATAACGCATCTTTTTAAGGTGCGCACTGTAAGTACTCAAATCACTTTCTATCGATTGGTCATCGCCGATATCTGCAAAAATATTTTCAAAAATACCAACCTCACTATTGGCGTCAACGGGAATTAACAAACCTGTCTGTAACATAATCTGCAAAAGGCCAACCGTTTTCATACAAACCGATTTACCACCAGCATTCGGCCCTGAGACCAAAACTATACGCGTTTCGGCATCGATATGGATATTTAATGGTGTAACCGTTTTTCTTTCGGCTGCAAAAGAAATTGATAATAAAGGATGCCTCGCATTAATCAGTTTGGTTTTCGGTTCCTTTAATAACCCAGGCATTTCCGCTTCAATATCTAAAGCAAATAATGCTTTTGCACGCACAAAATCAAGCTTGGTCAGGAAACCATGGTAAGAAAGCAATAATGGCGAATACGGACGAAGATCGTCTGTTAACGCAATTAAAATCTTGATGATTTCGCGGCGTTTATCAAATTCTAAATCGCGTAACTTATTATTTAAAGTGAAAACCTCTTCCGGCTCAATATAAACCGTTTGCCCTGTGGCCGATTCGTCGTGCACAAAACCTTTAAGTTTGCGTTTATTCTCGGCCAGAACCGGGATACACATCCTGCCATCACGAATAGTTAGGCTACCATCAGCAACCCAGTTATTAGCAATGGCCTGTTTATAAATAGAATCCATCCGCTTACGCACATCTTGCTCCGCCTTCGAAATAGCGGAGGTAATCTCCTGCAATTCTTTTGATGCATTGGGTTTAATCTTTCCTTTGGCATCGATTACGGTTTCTATTTTTCGCAGGATGTTTTTTTCGATCGGCAGGTGCTCAAATAAAGCTTCCAATGTTGGGTATACTTCCGCGCGCTCTTCGAAGAAACGGAGAACAGAAAAGACAGTTTGCAATGAAGTATATACCTGAAACCACTCATCTTCTAAAAGATAAGTGCCTTCAACCCTGATTTTTTCAACCAGCGATTTAATATCAAAAAAGGTATTGATCTGTAAGGGTTCCTGATTTTGAAGGATACTCTTAAACTCGTTTGTTTGACGTAAAAATTTATCAATCTGATCAAAACGGTTCATCACTTGCATCTTTTCCACCATCGTTTGGCCCATGGGGCTCAAACAATGCTTGCTGATCAGTTGCCTGATTTCCACAAAACCTAAACGTTCTAAACAATTTTCGGGATATAACATATTATTGTACTACGGCTGGTGCAGGCATTGCGCTCGCTACTCCAGCTTTTTTTATATTGATAAGAGAATCGGCCTGTTTTTTCTTTTTGGCAATTGCCGCCACCGCTTTAACCTTTGATAAAGAATCTGGTTTCATTTTTTTTCTAATGGCAAGAGAATCGGCCTTAAATTTCTTTGCTATTACCAACGAATCAGTTTTAAATTGTTTTTTCCTAATCATTAAATCGGCTAGCTCCGTTCCTTTTTTTTGCTTAGTCAACATTTTTTGAATGTTTTTATACATAGCCTCCAACGCTACCGGATTGGTATTATACCAGAGTAAACTTTTATTGTATTGGACAGAATCTGTACCAAATTTTTTATAAATCCCTTTATAATAACCTGCGGCTACCTTCTTCGCAGAATCTACTACATAAATGCTGGAAAGATACCCATCAACAATATGCATATCGTATAAAATCTTCTCCATCTTATCAGGTTTAATAATGCCATCAGGTATACCAGGCTTACAGCCAAACCATAATATAGCTGTCATTAAAACCCATATTAATCTCTTCATGCTTAATTTAAATATTATTTTTTGCCCAAATTGCGACAAGGTTATTAATTTTACCAAAAATAGTTATAAATGAGCATAGCTGATAATCTTAAACAATATAAAAGCGAAGTTGAATCAGATGGAGTAAAACTGATTGCAGTTTCAAAAACACAGCCAATAGAATCAATTTTAGAAGCATACCATGCCGGACAGCGCATTTTTGGAGAAAACCATGTACAGGAAATGGTTGATAAAGAAGCGCAACTCCCTAAAGATATCGAATGGCACCTGATTGGCCACTTACAGACCAATAAAGTAAAATACATTGCGCCTTTTGTAAAACTGATACATGGAGTAGACAGTTTGAAACTACTGCAGGAAATAGATAAGCAAGCGAAAAAAAACAAACGCATAATCGATTGTTTATTACAGGTTTACATTGCTGATGAAGACACTAAATTTGGACTCGGCTTTGATGAAGTAATTGAACTTTTGCGTGATGCAGCGTTTGCTGAATTAAAAAACGTTCGTATTGTCGGATTAATGGCAATTGCCACCAATACAAAGAATGAAAAGCAGATTACGATCGAATTTCATGAGTTAAAAGTGTTTTTTGACGGCATAAAAGTGAGTTTCTTCCGTAAAGAGGATTCTTTTAAAGAAATATCGACCGGAATGAGTGCCGACTATAAAATCGCGATCGCGGAAGGCAGTACCATGGTCCGCATTGGCAGCAGTATTTTCGGAAAAAGGATAATCAAACATTTCAAGAATGATATTTCAGCCAACTAATATGGATTTCAATATCAGATTTGCAACTGCGGAAGATTGTCCAAGAATATTGGAACTGATTAATGAGCTGGCTGTTTATGAGCGGGCTCCTGAAGAAGTAACGGTTAGTCTGGAGCATTTTATTGATGCTGGTTTTGGTAAAAATCCTGTATGGAAAGCTTACGTAGCCGAAGTAAATGATACGATTGTAGGTTTTGCATTATACTATACTCGCTACTCCACCTGGAAAGGCTGCAGATTATACCTCGAAGATTTTATTGTAACAGAAGAATTTAGAGGAAAAGGCTTGGGTAAAGTATTGTTCGAAAAAGTAATAGAGGAGGCTAAAAATGGCAACTACAGTGGCATGGTTTGGCAAGTATTAGACTGGAACGAACTAGCAATCAACTTCTACAATAAATATAAAGCAAATTTGGAAAGTGGTTGGTTAAACGCGGCTTTCTCTAAAGAACAGATCAAGGCATTTTAATATGGATATTTTTAAATTTGGAGGTGCCTCGGTAAAAGATGCGGCAGGTGTTAAAAATCTGGCCAATATCGTTCGCGATTATAAAAAAGGGAATCTGCTGATCGTAATTTCTGCTATGGGCAAAATTACCAACAGATTGGAAGACCTAACCCGTGCTTTCCTCTCACAAAATGATGAGGCACATGCAATTTTTGAAGAAATTAAACATTTCCATTTTAGCATCATAGACGAACTATTTCAGGGGAAACACCATCCTGTTTATGATGATGTGGCTAATACCTTTGTAGAAATCGATTGGTTGATTGAGGATGAACCAGATAACAATCCTGATTATATTTATGATCAGATTGTATCCATCGGTGAGGTCGTTTCTACTAAAATTGTGGCAGCCTGGTTAAATGAAACGGGCAATAAAACCCTTTGGGCAGATGCACGCAACTACATCCAGACTGATAATACTTATAAAGAAGGAAAAGTAGACTGGTCAAAAACCAACCAGATTATCCAAAAAGACTTATTGCCGTTATTAGTCGAAAATATTATTGTAACACAAGGATTTATAGGCGGAACGAGCGAAAATTACACCACAACATTAGGTAGAGAAGGTTCTGATTATTCGGCAGCCATATTTGCTTCCTGTCTCGATGCAGCGGCTTTAACGATCTGGAAAGACGTTCCCGGGGTATTAAATGCAGATCCAAAATGGTTTGATGAGACAGAAAAAATTGCTCAACTTTCTTACCATGATGCCATTGAGCTTACTTATTACGGTGCAACGGTAATCCACCCAAAAACTATAAAACCACTTCAAAACAAAGGGATTCCGCTTTTTGTAAGGTCATTTATTCAGCCAGAAGGCTCTGGAACAGCAATTACCAAAGATAATAACCCCTTACCTATCCCCTCTTTTATTTTTAAGATAAACCAGGCACTGATTTCTATTTTCCCAAAAGACTATTCGTTTATTATTGAAGAAAATCTGAGCAATATTTTTGAACTTTTCCATACACACAGGATCAAAATCAATACCATGCTTAACTCTGCGATCAGCTTTTCGGTAAGTGTTGATGATCATCCTGTCCAGATTGAAAAACTGATTAAAGACCTTTCGGAAGAATTTACCGTAAAATATAATAAAGGCCTGGAACTGGTTACCATCCGTTATTACAACCAGCAAACCATCGATCGTGTAACAGTTGATAAAGATATTTTATTAGAGGTGAAGAGCCGGCACACCTGTCAGATGGTGATGAAAAATAAATAGCAGAAAGTCCGAGGTGAGAAGATATGATTCCGTCTTGATACTCGCTACCTAATACCTGATACTATCCTAACATGAACAATAAACTTTTAGCCAAAGCCGTACAAGATTATATCAGCGCCAACTTAAATGCTGATGTCAATCAGATTGCTCTGGCTAAAAGTCCTTTCGAAGGTATCACTTCGGCAGAATTAGCTACACAGATTACCGCAAAAAAGAAATCGGAGAAGAAATTACCAACCTGGTTCCATACAGAAAATATTTATTATCCGCCCGTATTGTCTATCGAACAAACTTCTTCAGAAATTACAGCAAATTACAAATCAAAGCTTGCTAAAGGTGATACATTGATTGATATTACCGGAGGCTTCGGAATTGACAGTTATTACTTTTCGCAAAAGGTAAAAACAGTTACACATTGCGAAATCAATTTCGAACTATCTGCCATAGCCCAGCATAATGCACAGGCCTTACATGCAACCAATATCGAATTTAAAGCAGTAGATGGCATTGCGTACATTAAAAATAGTGATACTACTTTTGATACGATCTATGTAGATCCAGCCCGAAGAGCCGAAAAGGGCAAAGTTTTTATGTTAAAAGATTGTACCCCAGATATTGCAGGCAATCTGGATATATTATTAGAAAAGTCTTCAAGAATAATCATTAAAACAGCTCCATTGCTTGATATTTCAGCTGGATTAGCCGAATTGAGCCAGGTGAGTGAAATACACATTGTAAGTATAAAAAACGAGTGTAAAGAACTTTTATGGGTAATTGATAAAAATTACAGCGAAGACACGAAAATTATAGCTGTGACTTTAAATAATGGAATTGAAAAATATTTTTCCTTTCACAGATCATCTTCAAATGGTTCAGCACAATTTGCAGAAAGCTTAAATATCGATGATTACTTATATGAACCCGATGCTGCTTTATTAAAATCAGGTGCTTTTAATTTAATTGGCACAACTTACAATCTTTTAAAACTATATAATCAAACGCAGTTATTTACTGCTGATGTAATCAAAACAGATTTTCCTGGACGTATATTTAAAATCGAGGCCATATTAAACACGGGAGAACTGAAAAAGGAGACAAATTTAAAAGGGAATGTAATTGTCCGGAACTATCCGGCAAAGCCTGAGGATTTGATTAAGAAATATAAAATCAAGTCAGATCAGGAACAATTTTTGATTTTTACAAAGATTGCAAATGGAGAAAACGTAATTTTGAAGGCTTCCATTATACAGTATTATTAAGGTCTCCGCGCATCATTTCGAGCAAACCCA
>NZ_JADCNK010000015.1:0-130672 GCF_014947265.1 Pedobacter sp. MR2016-19 | reverse complement strand
AAGTTTAGAACCATCAACTGCAAGTTCAAAACTATTAACTGCGCTAACAATTCTGCCATCGGCAAGCATAAACCTATCAACTGCAAATATAATGTCGTTAACTGCGCTGATAATTCTGCCATCGGCAAGTATAAACCTATCAACTGCAAGTATAATGTTGTTAACTGCGCTGATAGAACTCCTAACTGCAAATTCTGAACTACCTTCGTTTATGCGTTATTTGAGCAAAAAGATTTCGTTAATTATTTTATTGTACTTATCTTAGTAGTGCAGAACAGTAATTAACAATATCTTTTAACTTAATCGGAGAAACATAAAATAAATTAAAAATTTCACAATATTCCTGAGTGAGCGGCTTAGACCCGCATCTTTCAATATCTCTGAAAAGAGTTAATTGTTGTTCTGCAGCACTCAGGAACTTTTTTTTCAAATGTTATGCAGAACAACAATTGTAAAAACCCAAACACACAGCTCCCAAATCAGGTAGCAGCTGTAACAGAATTCCGGAAACTGATTGAAGCCTATTTCGATATGATTGGTTTATCGGATGTAAATCAATTCCTTACTGAAATGCTTAGCGCAGCTATCGGGCCCGATCCGCGCTCTGGCAAACACAAGCCCATTACCATTGCCAACGCCCTTGATGATGTAAACAACATCATCAAGCTATTAACCAAAACAAAACCGCTGGCCAATGAAGAAACCTTTCAGCGTTATGCCATAAACCTCGGTTATCACCTAAAAGCTGTTGGCCAATTTGATGTGGAGCATCTTTCAGAACTATTATATGTTGGATTAAATGCCTACATCTTTCAGGAGGATGATTTTGAAGGCGCAACCTTAAAATTTTCTGCCGAAATTACCGCTGCATATAAAATGATTTATGATTGGCTGTCAGAATGCGATGCCTGGTGTAAGTCTGTTGAGTGTGATGTATATAATGAAACTGCCGGTTTAGCAGCTACACTATAACCATTTAAATTTTAATTGGCCATTTAACGTATACAGCTATGAGGGAAAACTCCCCTCCTAATTTAGGAGGGGTGCCCAACGGGCGGGGTGGTTAATCGCTTCGAAAAGTATTACTAGCGCGAGTAACCATCTAAAAAGTTTACTTAAAATGTAAACTTTTTCGTATATTTGAAACAGCAATGCATGTAATCAATGAAAGCACAGGTAAAAAACATACAGTAATCGTCAGCCAAATTGATGCGGCCGAGATTGCGCAGATTAATAAAACAAAACGGTTTGCTTTCAACTGGAACAAAGAGAAACACTTTAGTGTTTACAAACTAACATTAGAAGACTCCGCAGAACCAATAGGCATGTTATCAATTGCAGAAAGACCGGACGATTACGCATTAGAAATCAGACTCCTTGCCTCGTCATATGAAAATGTAGGCCCTGATAAAATTTATAGCAGGATAGCAGGTTGCCTGATTTCTTACGCCTGTAGGGAATCTTTTAAACTGGGCTATGATGGCTTTGTATGCCTTAAACCTAAAACTAAACTGGAAGCCCATTATATCAAAAGATATGGACTACAGTCAACTAAGCTATTTCTGGTAACAGAAGGAATAAATTCGATAAAATTGATAAAGGAATATTATGAAAACTAACAAGAACAGAAAAGAAATCCAGGAGGTAGAGTTTTCAAAATTTACTGATCAGGAACTTGCAGATGCCTATGTGTTCCCTTCCGATGAGATACAAACTGCTCAGGATAAAGGTGCAGAACAGGACTTTTGGACAAACAGGAGAAAACAGTTCGAAAACAGAAGCGAGCATGAAAAAATGTACAACAGACTACTACAGCTTAAGTTTCAGCTTGAAGACTATATCGGTAGCAACCAATATCATAAAGCATTTAACTTCGGTTATTTTCTAAATGAATATGTTAATAGACAAGATAAAAAAGACAAACAGTTCGCTATTGAGGTAGATGTTACTCCTGCTGTACTCAGCCAGTATATCAACAATCACCGAAAGCCCAAAGATGAATTTGTGATCAGACTTGAATTACACTCAGGAGGCATGATTCCTGCAATTAGTTGGTTTAAAGTTATACAAAAAGACAAAGAGCACGATATCATCACCAATAAACAATTAAGGCTAGAAGAGAGTAAACATGTAAAAAACAGACTCGAATTTGCCTATTGATCTGAAAAATAAAGAAATCAAAAATCTGGTTTGGATCGTACTCCCATATTAGTGCAAGTTTCAGTGTTTAGGATAACGGACTTAATGGCTTGTGCTTAACAGAGATTTAATTGACTGATTTTTAAGCACAAGTCAGGCCAATACTTTGGCCAGCACTAAGACTTGCGCTAGATATGTTTAATAACTCATTTTTAAATCAAACTAAACCCTATTCCCCACGCGTTAACACCTCATCTATCATTCCAAATTCTTTTGCTTCGAGGGCGCTCATCCAATAATCGCGGCTGGCTATTTCATTAATTCGTTCATAACTTTGTCCGCTATGTTTCGCCAAAATATGGTACAGATCTGATTGTACTTTTAACACCTCTCTGATCCTGATATCCATATCAATGGCGGTTCCCTCTGCCCCTCCCGAGGTTTGATGGACCATGACCCTCGAGTGCTGCAAAGCCGAGCGTTTACCGGCAGCACCGGCACATAACAATACCGAACCCATAGAAAGTGCAATGCCCGTACAAATGGTGGCCACATCAGGTGCGATAAACTGCATGGTATCATAAATACCAAAGCCTGCATACACCGATCCACCGGGCGAGTTGATATACAATTGGATGTCGCTTTTGACATCAACCGACTGCAAAAAAAGCAATTGGGCCTGTATTACATTTGCATTCCGCTCATCAACGGCTTCCCCTAAAAAAATAATCCTGTCCATCATTAACCGCGAGAAAACATCCATTTGTGCCACATTCAGCTGGCGTTCTTCTGTAATGTAAGGTGTCATGGCAACAGGCAGGGTATAAGCGGCGTTTCTGCCCATATACTGATCTACATAAAGGCTGTTTAAGCCCTGGTGTTTTACCGCATAAAGGCGGAATTCTTTGTTAATATTCATCGTATTGATTTTAAATTTCAGGCATAGCGATGCCCCTGCCCCTATTATGGAGCATGATGTATAAATTAAAGTGATTGCTTATTTGCGGAACAAACGCATTACCTTTTGCCTGAAGCTTTGATGCTCAGCGGTATTAAATAGCGTTTCGTGTATGTTATTGATTTCATTTTTCAGCTGCTTCCGGCCATAATCACGCACTATTTTGTAGGTCTTGTTCTGCCAGTAAACCTGTTGCGTCAGTTCAGGCTGTAAGATCATTTTGGCTTCGAACAGGAAACTTTCTACATCCTTACCGTCCGACAGCAGATAATGCTCTATTAAACGGAGCTCATTCAACGATGTCTTCATATTTTAAGGATTTAGCTTTAACGGTTTCTTTCACTTTTTCGAGGCATTTAAATTTCTGAGCCGTTGCAGAGCGTGCACCCGAAAAGCCAAAGCGCCCGGCCAGTGTTTCCATATCCAGTTTTTCATAATAAAAAGCACTGAGCAACTGCATACATTTCTGTCCGGCCTGCTCCAGTAAATGCATCAGTTTCCCTGAAGAAACTTCCTCGTACCCGGTATCTGCCAAATCGATCTCTTTATTAAAAACAAGAGCAAGCGAATCAAGGGTAACATATTTGTCGTTTTCCTGATAACGTTTGATCCATAAGTATTTGGCAATTCCAAATAAATAGGCTTTCTCCTGGTACTTCAGCCTCAGTCCTGAAACCTGCACTTTCTCATAATACACCACCAGCGCATCCTGAAAAATATCTTTTGCTTCCTCAAATGATCCACCCATCTTGCTTACGTGTCTTGCCACCAAAGGAAAAGCTTCTTTGTAGAGTTTCATAAAAAGGGCTTCGCGTTGGCTGGGCTTCCCTTTGATGGGTGTTGCTGTCATGATTACTATGTTTTATATAGTATGTGGGGATTTTTGATCAGATATCACCTAAAATTAGTAATTATTTTTTTCTATCCTTAAGCCTACATGAAACACATATTATAAAAATTGTTTGAGGCATTATGCCAGCTTGCTTTGAAATAACACAGCCCTTACCGAAGCACGCCCGTCAATCCCAATCCTTACATTAAATCCTACCTTGTGGACAATCCTCTTTTAAGGAAAGTTTAGGCATTATGCTAGCTTGCTTTGAAATAACACAGCCCCCACCGAAGCACGCCCGTCAATCCCAATCCTTATATTAAATCCTACCTTATGGACAATTCTCTTTTAAGAAAAGTTTAGGCATTATGCCAGCTTGCTTTGAAATAACACAGCCCTTACCGAAGCACGCCCGTCAATCCCAAGAGCCGGGGAAATCAAAAAAACAGGTGCAGTTCAGGTAAATTGGCACTAACAAACCTGAAACGCAGTGGTTTTGTGTTCATAACGATGATTTAAATTTTTAAAAAAATATTGAACACAAAACGAAGTGCCGCTGTTTTTTTGATGCGCATGGGATTGTGCAAGAGGCTCATTGCTGGATTGACAAAGCATTTTTGCATACTTTTGATGCCTCAAAAGTTTGATGCCCCGCGGCATAGAGCGGTAGCGGAATATTCACGCTGTAAAGCATTACCATCTTAACCCTTCAACTTACCCGGAGTTATGCCAAATTTCTTTCTAAAAGCATTGCTAAAATGCTGTACAGAGGAATAACCGAGCATAAATGCCACCGATTTTATAGATAGGCCTTCGAGTAGTAACTCCTTTGCATGGTTCAGCCTGTAATCGCTCAGGTAACCGAATATGCTGTTATCAAATAACCCTTTAAAGCCCTGTTTAAGTTTAAATTCGTTAATACCGCATACTTTAGCCAGTTCTGCAACCGATGGCGGCTGGTGGATATTGGCAATGAGGTAATCCCTCGCATGATAAATACAATCCCTATCGTAAGCAGAATGTAAAGCCGCAGGTTCTTTTTGCTTATTGGCCCGTTCAAAAGCTTCGGCCTGGAGCACAAGCAATTCAATACATTTCGATTCGATAAACATATGTTTCAAGCCTTCCGGATAATCACAATCGAGAATATCGCGGATGCAGTGCTGCATGGCCCATGAAATAGGGAGGTTTTGCTCTCCAAGCTGTGTATAACAACCAGTATCTACATGATCTGCCAGAACCTGTAGTGCTTTGGTAGAGTGCTCTGCCAGTTGCAAAAACTTTTCTTTAGCAAAATGTACCTCAAAAAAGCGGTAGCTCTGGCCAGTATCATATTGGCCTGTACCATCAAGCTCAGGCATGTAAATTATATTCTGCTGGTTAGCATTAAAGGTGTACTGTTGCTTATTTACTTCGTTAAAGATGGTCCCATTGCCAGAGAGCGTAAAACGCAGTTTAATCATATCCGGCACATCATAAGTAGGCCTGAAATACATCTGGTGTTGTTTAAACAGAATGTCGCCGTACACGATATAAATACCAGGGATATTGATCTGCACCAATTCCGCATCGCTAAAAGAAAAACTGTGTTTCTCCTTTCTTTCTGTAACCAATCCCCCACTTACGGGAAAATCATCAAATCTGCCCCCTACCTTTTTCCAGGCCCCGTAATTCTTCCCAACATTGATTCCCATAATGGCAATTATCACAAAAAAAGCCGGAATAATGCTATTGGGTTATCCACAATTCGATTTTATGTAAAAGAAAATCCCTTTGATGTAAAAGCGTACAGCAGCTATTTTTCAATTTTGCCACAATTGCGAAATGTACCGCAAGATGTTAATCACTTTATCATGGAAGAGCAAGAAGACCAAAATACATTAACGCTAGATAAAAAAATTGACACTCTCCCACCTAAAAGCAGTCTAATTTTTAAACTTTTACAACATTTACCCTTAAAAAAGAATGCAAATGTATTAGAAATAGGCCCTGCGAACACCGAACACCTCGCTTACCTGTTCCAAAAGTCAGAGAATTTGAGTTATACGGGTACTTATTCTTCTGAAGCAGGAATAAAAGAAGCCTTTTCTATAGTTGAAACTAATGGTAATCCGGTAGATCTGATTAAAATAACAGATAATGAACTCAATTTACAGGATAATTCCTTTGATTGTTGTTTCACAGCCAACACCATTTATTTATGGCCTGATCCTTTAAAATACTTGTCTGGAAGCTACCGCATATTAAAACCGGAAGGAAAAATGAACCTTGCCTTTGTTGAAAAAAACTTTGGTGCCGGCCTGCCCTGGACACAGCTCGATTTTACATTTTACGAGATTGATGAAGTAAAATCGTTTTTCAAACAATCGGGATTTGCAAAAATTGAAGTAAAGAAATTAACGGAGACGATAATCGATCAGAACGGAAAGGAAATCACCAAACCGTTTATCATGGTATCAGGTCAGAAACAATAGTTGATCTGGTGATATTCACATCCTGGTGGAAATTTTAGAGGAAAAATTAAAGATACTTTCGACTACGCTACCAATGGCAGAATCAATCAGTACGGTCGTCATTCTCGCGCAGGCGGGAATCTTAAAGCGCTTGCATTAAGATTCCCAATCAAGTTGGGAATGACGATTCCTCGCAGTTATAATTCCCTAAAAATTCTGTCACTCATATTGATTTCAAACAATTAATTAACTCTCAAGCTGGCATCTTTTAGTGATTTATCATTTACAAGAGGTCTTGGAATACGCTACCATTGACAGACTCTAATAGAATGGTCGTCATCCCGACCGGAGCAACGCGAAGTGGAGAGATCTTTGTACCGAGTTATTGAAATCTAATTTAAAAGATTTTGCTTCGCAGAGCTTCGGGTTCTCCACTGCGGTCGAAATGACGATATTTCGAGACCATTCCGTGCCTGTCCGTAGCGTTCTAAAAGGCGCTACGGATTAATAAATAGAAAAGAGTCTGTGATTCGTTTTAATTGAGTTTATACACTCAATTTTATTCTTGTATCCATAGAGATGCTATGCTTAACGCTACGGACAGAACTTTCTTTAACCGGGCCGCTCCGACACAGTGATACACCAACAATACTTTAAGGTAACTTTCCCTTTGCCTATTATTTAGCTATTGTTAACCTCCTGATCTAAAGCGAGTCAAATCTTTGATCTACCTGATCTCCACCAGGGGTATCACTTAACCAGAGCAAGGGTTAAGCAGTGTGCAGGCAGGTGTTACGCAAGCCTGGCCGGAAGGTGGCATAAACGTGGGGTAAATGTGGCGTAAAGGTGGACTTGGAATATTTTTTTGAGGGATCTTTAATCAAACGGATTGATTTGGGTTATCATCGCTTTTGATTAACCTAATATAAGAAATTATGATGAAGTGGGCAAAAAAAAAGCTTCGTAGTTTAAGGCTTTGTGACGTTGAGATCAGATTGATTAAACCTTAACGCGGTAACGTTCTTTTACGTCATTTAAAACGTATTATCTTTCAGAATAGGCTATCGCTTAGTGGTTAGTGAACGATCTTGAAAACCAGTTCTTTTAAGAGTTCGCCATCATCAACATTGCCGGTACTATCTAATCCTTTGCTCTTTAAATCATATTCACGAAGTAAACCGATCACCTGGAAAACTTTTCCTGTATTATAATTTCTTGCCGCTACCTCATAATCTTTAATAAAGAATGGAGGTACCCCCAATGCTGATGCAGCATCCGCCTTATTGGGAATATAATGGTATTTAAGAAGTTTGGTAAAATAACCGCCTAAATTGGCCAAAACCATTACCGTCGGATTGGCTTTAGGGTTACTGGCGAAGTAATTGATAATTTTATTACATTTTAGCACATCGCGGATGGACAGTGCCTTCTGCAATTCGAAAACGTTATACTCTTTACTGATGCCTATATTCCGCTGCACAAGATCGGTGTTGATTGTCACATCTTTTGAAACATTCAGCATTAACTTTTCGATCTCGTTGGCAATTTTAGATAGATCGGTACCCAGATATTCGGCCATTAAAGCCGAGGCCTGCTGATCAATCTTGTAACCTTTTTCTTTGATAAATTCTTCAATCCAGGGCACCAGTTTATAATCGCGCACAGGATCTGACTGAAAAATCAATCCGCTTTTATTGATGGCTTTATAGATTTTTTTACGTTTATCGAAATTGGCATATTTATAAGCCAGCACCAAAATGGTACTTGGCAGCGGTTTTTCGAAATAATTGAGTACAAATTCGCCTTCTTTTGAACTGTCTTCCTTGCCCCACTTTAAATCCTGCGCCTCCTTAACAATCACCACCTGATAATCAGACATCATCGGGTAACGCTTTGCAGCACCCAAAACCGTAGCCATATCGGTATCCTTTCCATACAAAACCGTTTGATTGAAACCTTTTTCGGCATCGTTCAGCAGCTTATCTTCAATATAATCAGTCACCTGATCAATGTAATAAGATTCTTCACCATGTAATAAGTATACAGGTTTGAACTTTCGGGCTTTGATATCTTTAATAATTTCGGCAGCAGTCATTGCCTGTAAAATTACAATTTAGGTTTAAGGATTTGGGTAAATGTTTATAATTTATAGATATGAGATTTGAGACATTAGACTGGAGACTTCATAGCATAATCCAAAATTAACTACCTTTGAAGCTGCAATATTGATAAATTGTTTTATTGTTGCATTGTTAAGAGATAAACCACTGTTAACTGCAAACCGAAAATTGCTAACTGCCAACTAAAATGTTTACTCCTACTCCGCTTAACCTTCCACCCTACCCATTTAAAATTACCCAAAAGGATGACGTGGTATTTATTTTTGATGAGCTGAGGAAGAAACACCTGGTACTTACACCCGAAGAGTGGGTGCGTCAGCATTTTATACAAAACCTGATCTTAGAGAAGAAATTCCCACGTACGTTAATCCAGATTGAAGGTGGTTTGGTGTTAAACCAATTACAAAAACGAAGCGATATTTTGGTTTACAATACTGCTGGCGAAAAACTGATGTTAATTGAATGTAAGGCACCAAAGGTAAAAATTACACAATCAGTTTTTGATCAGGCATCGCGGTATAATTCGATACATCAGGCCAGGTGGATTGTACTAACCAATGGTTTGCAGCATGTTTATGCCAGGATGGATAAGGAAAAGGGCAGCTTTAATTTTGTAGAAGAAATGCCAGAATATCTGGGGCTATAAGCAGTATTTGTCATCCTGAATGTAGTGAAGGATCTTTATTGACCGTTATTACGAATCACGAAGCGATCTTAAAAGGTATCAATGTATTGTAATGCTTTTTTTGGAAAGAAGAAACAGTAGCATTTAGGTTTATCCAGCCCCGCTCCCGCTTCTGCCAATTGAAAAAATTGGCATCCCGCTTTGATCGGGTTTAGGTGGCACAGCCAGCATTCCTATTAGGGCTTGCAAAGAGCTTAGAATAGCGCTCTTTATGAATCATGCTATTCAACCCTCAATAGGAGCAAAAGCCTTCCAATTTTAAATCTGATTGAGGCGAAAATCCTTTTTTGTCCTTCGACTACGCTACTATAGCCAGAATCCATTAGCACGGTCGTCATTCCCGCGCAGGCGGGAATCTTAAAGCGCTTGCATTACGATTCCCAATCAAGTTGGGAATGACGATCCCCTACAATCAAACATTTGTAATGAAGGATCTTTCATCTATCGGTTGGTGTCTCACCGACCGAAACTTAAAGATTCTTCACTTCGTTCAGAATGACAAAAGAGAATATGATCTAAACGCTATATTCCGGCTTCCAAACCTGTTTATTACCACTATAAATCGCCTCGTTACACATGGCCACGCAAATAGCGGCCTGGGTTCCGGTATTGATATTTGATGCGGGTTCTTTCCTGGTGGTTATCGATTTGTAAAACTCATCCAACGCATAATTTGTACCATCAATGGTGGCTTTATCTAAAATCGGGATTCCTCCGTCTTTATTCACCACGATTTTTGTAGCCCCGGTTACCCCATCAACAATACCTAATTCTTTTCTGGTACTTTCTTCAGGATAAAATAAGCCGGTATTGGTAAGCAAAGAAACCGAACCTTTGGTACCCTTTATTTTAAACAGATAACCATCGTGCGCATTGCCACAAGTGGCACCAAAGTTGCCAATCATGCCTTTTTCATTATACCGCAGAATGGCCTGTATGTTATCATAAGTTTCGCGGCCATCTTTAAAAACATCTATGCCTCCCGAACCCATAATTTCATCAGGTTGGGTTTCGAAAGCCCAATTGATAAAATCAATCTGGTGCGATAACAGTTCGGCCGCTAATCCGCCAGAGTATTCCTTGTACATTCTCCAGTTAATTTTGCGCTCTAAAGCCGGATCTGGAACAGCCCTGCGCCAATTTCCATTACGGTCCCAACGACAATCGATTTGGCTAACCTTACCTAAATAACCACTTTGGATCATGTCCTTTACCTTGAAATACAAAGGCGAATAACGATACTGATAGCCCACCTGAAAAACCTGATTGGGATATTGTTTAACCAGCTTTTTAAGTTCAAGTGCCTGTGCAATATTGTAAGTCATGGTTTTTTCTACATACACATGTTTACCTGCCAGCACCGCATCTTTGGCAATTCTGAAATGTTCGCTTAAAGGCGTGGCAATAAAAACCGCGTTGATTGTTTTATCGTCTAAAACTTTACGGTAATCTTTAATGGCTTTTGCATCAGCTGGAACGTACTTTTCGGCCTCTTTAAGCCTAAAATCGAGCAGGTCGCAATAGGCTTTAATTTTATATTTAGCCGGCATAGATTTAATTACCGACAAAACGCCTTTACCGCGATCCCCACAACCGATCATGGCCACATTAATGATTTGATCAGCTACTAAATTTGCAAAACCCTGATTGCCCAAAAATAAACCGGAACCTATTAGGGCTGATGTTTTAACAAAAGATCGACGATGCATGATATAATGGTATTATAATATTTTATTCTTTATAGGTAAAACATTAACCACATATAAAAGGATATACACAGATAAAATCCGTGTTAATCTGTGTACATCTGTGGTTAAATTGTCAAGGCTATTTTACACTCATTTTCAAATCAAAAACTTATAAATTCTTGATTTTGATGGTTCTAAAATCTACTTTATTGCCATGATCCTGCAGCAGGATATGTCCTTTTGGTGCTTCGCCAAAGTTTTTCCAGTCTTTATATTTACTAATGGCAACCAGTTTTTTAAACTCTTCTGATCCACGTGTATATTCCAACACTTTAACCCCATTTAAATAATGTTCTACTTTGTTATCAGGATAAACTACCAAACGTCCATTGTTCCAGCTGCCGATTGGGCGCAGGTAGCGGGCTTCTTTTTTAGCAGTCATTAAATCGTATAAGGATGCCAAAGTGCGGTTTCCATCTCTACCCAATTTTGCGTCAGGGTGCAATTCATCATCTAAAACCTGGTATTCCAGGCCAATGGCCGAACCTTTGTTCTTTTCGCTCAAGGTAACAAAATATTTTACCCCACTGTTGGCACCAGGCGTTAGCTTAAACTCGAACGACAAATCAAAAGCAGCATATTCATCTTTGGTTACAATATCGCCGCCGTTGGTCGATTCGGCACCCCCAGATGGTTCAACGCTGATTACACCACCGGCAATTTTCCATCCTTTGGCAGGGAAAGCAGTTTTATAAGCACCAACCCAACCTGCACTGCTTTTACCATCGAACAATAGTTTATAACCTTCCGATTTTTCGTAAGCAGATAAAGTATTAGGCGTTAAATTAACTGTATAAATTCCTTTTGGAAAAGCTTTGGCCTTTAGCCCTTCAGTTTGAATGTTGATATTTTTGAAATAAACTTTCTTGCCATCATTATCGAGGTTATTGCCAATGCCATGCACCTGCAGACCGATAAAACCTGATTGATCCAAAGTATCAATCACATAGGCAACAGGTGTTCCATTTACCCAGGTTTTGGTTTCGTTACCGATACATTCAATTTTGTAATGGTTAAACGCATTCTTTTTATACAAAGGCTTTGCCGATGGATTAAGCTCTAAAGGATAAAGCCACAATCTTCTGGCTTCGTCGTAAATTCCACCTGTCCATGCTCTTGGTGTAGGGTCTATTTCTACCTGCCGGCCAAAAACCAATCCTTTACCATTATTTCCTTCTGGTTTAATATGGCTACGGGTTTGCACGCCAGAATTGGTGGTTTCACCTTCGAGTTTCACATCCAGTTCCAAAATGAAATCGCCGTATTCTTTTTCGGTGATTAAAAATGAATTTGGTGTGCCTTTGGTCATTGTTCCCACAATCATTCCATCTTCAACCTTGTATGGAGCAGCACCTGCAACGGCTTTCCAACCGTTAAGTGTTTTACCGTCAAATAATGGTTTTGCTTTTTGGGCAGCGGCTGACAGGCTGACCAGGGAAAGGGCTAGAATACTATATTTTTTGATATTTAACATGCTAGGTTTTTTTCTTGCCGTCATTGCGAGGAAGAATGACGAAGCAATCTTTTTTGCTAAATAGATTGCTTCGTGCCTCGCAATGACGATATTTTTATTTTAATACTTAAATACTTTTCCGTTTGCGATTACTTCTTGTCTGCCTTCATCGAAAACTGCTTTTGCACCCGTGTGTACCGCAGCATTGGTCATGATATTGGCAATAGAATGCGAATAACCAGCTTCCACGGGTGCATTTGGTGTTTTACGGCTGCGCACACATTCCATCCAGTTGCGCATGTGGCCAGAGGTTAATCCATCACCGCCCATATTGGCGCCGGTTGCGGCTTTAATTTCCGTTTTACTTAAATCAAATTCAGGCAAAAGATTAGCCTTCAATCCCATGGCTGCAGCTTCTTTTTCCCTTAAACCACCTTTTGGCGATACTTTATTGGTAATCAGGTTGAGCTCGCCACCATTCGAATAATAAACCTCGCCTACATCGCCCACACTGTTCTGCATCCTAGAAGTAAAAGTAACCTGGAAGCCATCAGTAGTATCTGGCTGACCATAATCGAATACGGCAACCATCGAATCCCAATTTCTACGGCCATCTTTCCAGGTGTAAATACCTCCGTTTGCCACTACACTTCGCGGATGTTTTAAATTGGTAAACCAATGCACGGTATCAATCTGGTGGCTCATCCATTGTCCAGGCATCCCTGACGAATAGGGCCAGAATAATCTATATTCTAAGTATTTTCTCGGATCAAAAGCCTCGTTCGGACGGTTTAACAAAAACCTTTTCCAATCAATATCTTCTTCTTTTAATTTAGCCACCAAGTCTGGTCGGCGCCACCTGCCTGGCTGATTTACATTCCACACTAAATCTACAGCAGTGATCGGCCCGAATTTTCCATCCTGTATAAATTTTGCCGCATTGATGTAATTTTCTCCACTCCTTCTTTGCGAACCTATTTGTACAATCTGCTTGCTGGCCTTAACGGCTTTAAATGCAGCTTTGGCATCATCCATGGTTTCGGCAAAAGGCTTTTCTACATACGCGTCGCAATTGGCTTTTACCGCCTCTATGGTGTGAAGCGCGTGCTGAAAATCGGCAGTACTGATAATTACAGCATCAAGGTCTTTTGTGGCATAAAGTTCATCGTTGTTACGGCAGGCTTTAATATCATGACCAAATTTTTCTTTTAAATGGGCAATTCCTAAATCTCTGCGATAGTTCCATAAATCAGAAAGACCAACGATATCGAAATTGAGTTCCTTGTTGTGGTTCAGGAAACAAGGCAGAAGGGTGTCTTTAAAGCGATCAGAAAATCCAACAACACCAACACGTACCCGATCATTTGCACCGATGATGCGTCCATAACTTTTGGCGCTCATGCCCATGGTACCTGCATAGGTTGCTGCAGCAAATACTGCTGATTGTTTAATAAATTTTCTTCTGGAATTTTCCATAGAATAAAACGGTTTAAATAAGGTTAGATAGCTTATGCGTTAAACGATTTATAAGGTGTTTAACATCATCCAAATTAGGACTTTTAGTTTAATAAAAAGGACCGGCTTTGGTAACAATTTAGAAAGGAATGGAAGATGTGGAATGGAAAATGTGAGAATTAAGAGGGGAATGGATGAAAAAGAATCTGTATCATAAATATAGAATTGTCATCCTGAGGGATAATTTATTTAATAAAAATCAATATGAGAGACGTATAATTGATTTCTTTTGCCATACACCACGGTCTTGCCTCGGCTCGCCGCCGCCGAGGGGCTCTTTCTTTTTGGCATTAAAAAGAAACAAAAAATGCCGGCTGAAAATTTATTCATTTGTTGTTTATAACTTTCAGTTGCATTCATGAGGGCTTCGCCGTTTTCTTTTGAAGCCAGTTGTTCGGCCAGAACAGTGCAGCCCGAAAAATTTGTTAGGCCGGATTTAAGTAGAACGGGGATACCGTGCTATGGCCTAGCTGGATGGAAATGCGAAATCGGTTAAAATGCTGATTCGACGATTGTGAAATAATGTCAATGATAACTTGTCGGTTTTTAAGTATCTTAAAAGGCGTTTCGACAGGCTCAACGTGACAAATTCGATTGAATTACAATTTATGAGACAGTCTCTTATTTAAGACCTATAAGGTTTTGAAAACCTTATAGGTCTGTGAGATTATTATTAGCCTAAAACCGCTAAACTTTCTTCTATAATTTTGATTTTAGCCTCAGCATCGGCTTTTTTATTGCGTTCATTGGCAATAATCTCGGGTTTTGCATTCTGGACAAAACGTTCGTTACTCAATTTAGCATCAACCGACTTTAAAAAGCCCTGTAAATAAACTAAATCGGCATTTAAACGTTCGCGTTCTGCTTCTACATCAACGTTTTCGGTTAGTGGAATAAAGAATTCATCTTTCCCTGCCATAAAAGCCGTTGCGCCAACAATTTTATCGTTTACTATTTCAGCTTCTGATACATTGGCCAGTTTAAAAACGATATTTAGCCATTTTTCGTAATCAAGATCAGAATTTACCTTAATGCTTAACGGCAACGCTTCTTTAGGCGAAATCTGCTTCTGGTTTCTTACATTTCTAATTTCGGCCACTACAGTCTTAATTACCTCTGCATCTTTCAATAATTGTTCATCAAAAGTTCCGCCTTTTGGAAATTCTGCTACAATACAGCAATCCATTTCGCCACGATCGGCAAACAGATCATCATGCCATAACTCTTCAGTAATAAAAGGCATATTAGGATGCAATAACTTGATGATATTTTCGAAGAACGCAATAGTTTCTTTGTAACTTTCCGCATCAATTGGCTGCTGATAAGCAGGTTTAACCATTTCTAAATACCAGGCACAGAAATCATCCCAAACCAGTTTGTAAGTGATCATTAATGCTTCTGATAAGCGGTATTGCTTAAAGTTAGCTTCAATTTCTACCAATGCTTCGTTAAAGCGGTTTTCGAACCAAGAAATGGCCTGAGCATTAGGGTTAACCAGGTTTTCGTCAACTTCCCATCCTTTTACCAAACGGAAAGCATTCCAGATTTTGCTGGCGAAATTACGCCCCTGTTCGCAGTAGCTTTCATCGAACATTAAATCGTTTCCTGCAGGTGACGACATTAACATCCCTACACGAACGGCATCAGCACCGTATTTTTCAATCAATCCAATCGGATCAGGTGAGTTACCCAATGATTTTGACATTTTGCGACCCAATTTATCGCGTACAATCCCCGTTAAATATACATTAGTAAATGGTTTTTTGCCCATAAACTCATGTCCGGCCATAATCATACGTGCTACCCAGAAAAATAAGATTTCAGGCGCCGTAACCAGATCGTTAGTTGGATAATAATAGTTGATATCTTTATTTTCAGGGTTTTTAAATCCATCGAAAACTGAAATCGGCCATAACCATGATGAGAACCAGGTATCCATCACATCATCATCCTGCCTTAAAAATGGCTCTAGCTGATGTTTGAATCCAGCTTTTTCCGTTTCTGAGCAGCTTTCATCTAAATGTTTTTTCTTCCAGAATTCTTCTAATGCTTCATCTTTAGTTTTGGCAACTACCCAATTTCCTTTATCATCGTACCAGGCCGGAATTCTTTGCCCCCACCATAACTGTCGGCTAATGTTCCAATCGCGAACATTTTCCATCCAGTGGCGGTAGGTATTTTCAAATTTATTTGGAATCAGGTTTACCTCGCCATTCAATACATCATCCAAAGCTGGCTGCGCCATCTCTTTCATCTTCACAAACCATTGCATCGAAAGTTTTGGTTCGATAGCAGCATCGGTACGTTCAGAAAAACCAACCTGCGATTTATAATCCTCCACTTTCTCTAAATGCCCAGCCTCTTCCAGCATTTTGGCGATTTTTTTACGCGCAACAAATCTGTCTTCGCCCACTAAAATAACGGCCAGTTCATTTAAAGTTCCGTCATCGTTTAAGATATCGGTAACTGGTAAATTGTGTTTTACACCCAGTTCATAATCGTTTAAATCGTGTGCAGGTGTAACTTTTAAACAGCCTGTACCAAATTCGATATCTACATATTCATCCTCAATAACCGGAATTTCGTGGTTAACCAGAGGCACGAAAACTTTTTTACCTTTTAGGTGCGTAAAACGCTCATCGTTCGGGTTGATACAGATCGCCGCATCGGCCATAATCGTTTCCGGACGCGTAGTCGCTATGGTTAAAAACTGGTCTTCGGTTCCCGAAATCAGGTATTTAATGTAATAGAGTTTCTGGTTTACTTCTTTACGAATCACTTCTTCATCAGAAACGGCCGTTTTACCAGCCGGATCCCAGTTAACCATACGGATACCCCGGTAAATCCACCCTTTTTTATATAAATGAATAAACGAATCAATAACCGCTTCAGAAAGATCTTCTTCCATGGTGAAACGGGTACGGTCCCAATCGCAGCTTGCGCCCAATTTCTTTAATTGTTCTAAAATAATACCGCCGTATTTCTCTTTCCACTCCCAGGCGTATTTCAGAAATTCCTCACGAGAGAGATCTTTTTTATTGATTCCCTGTTCTTTTAACATCGCCACGACTTTTGCTTCGGTTGCAATAGAGGCATGATCAGTTCCGGGTACCCAACAAGCATTTTTACCTTGCATACGGGCTTTACGGATCAATACATCCTGAATGGTATTATTGAGCATGTGCCCCATGTGCAGTACACCTGTGACGTTTGGTGGCGGAATTACAATGGTGTAAGGTTCGCGCTCATCAGGTTCTGAGTGGAAAAACTTTTTAGATAGCCAATAGCTATACCATTTATCTTCTGTTTCTGCAGGATTGTACTTGGTGGATATGCTCATGAATGTATTAAAAATTCAAAAATAGCTAATTAAGCTGAAAGACCAAAGCCAAGCAAGTGGAAAGCTGAAAGACTAAAGCAGGTAAACTTCAGATGAGTGTATGTAGAAAAGATATGCGTGTTAGTTTTTGGAAAGCAGGTGCGTATTTTGATTTAGCCCTGCTTTTGGTTTGTAGCCCTGACGTGAAGTCGGGAGTTACCACGTCAATCAGGTTTAGAAAAGTTGGTTCGTGCAAAACAAGAACGATAATGAAGTTTTATTAAACGATTATTCTACGTCATCAAAAACATCATCTAATGCCAATTCAAAACCTGGCAGTACGGTTGACGTAATTTTTTCGCTTAAGGTGAATATTTTAGAGGGTTGGAATTTACCCATCTCATTTAGGGTATATATCAAAATGCTTTGATCACTTTGGCTCACCACCCAATATTCTTTAACACCAAACTCTTCATAAACCTTATACTTATTTAGCAGCTCCATTTTGGTATTTCCTGGCGATAAAATTTCGATTACCAGATCAGGCGCACCGATACAGCCGCGGGCATCAAGTTTGCTTTTATCGCAGATTACGCAGATATCTGGTTGGAGAACAGTAAATACATCTTTATCAGCTTTGCTTTCTTTTGGAAAACGGACATCAAAGGGTGCCGCATAAACTTTACAGGGCTTACCATCCAAAAAATTAATTAATGGCTTTAACAAATTAATAGAAACACCTTGATGCACCCTTGATGGCGCAGGACTCATTTTAAATATTTTGCCTGCAATCAGCTCTACCCTTTCAGGGAAAAGCCAGTTTAAATAGTTAGAATAGCTATAAGTTAACGATGCATCAAGTTCATTGAACTGCCTTACAGGCTCGTCATCGTTTAAAACAGGATATGGAACAGGTTCAGACATAGTCTAAGATACTAAAAAAAGTAGTAATCTAAAAATATTTGTGGATTTTATAAATCATCAAAAACATCATCCAATGCCAGTTCAAAACCTGGCAATACAGTTGACGTAATTTTTTCGCTTAAGGTGAATATTTTAGAGGGTTGGAATTTACCCATCTCGTTTAGGGTATATATCAAAATGCTTTGATCACTCTGGCTCACCACCCAATATTCTTTAACACCAAATTCTTCGTAAACACGGTACTTATTAAGCAGTTCCATTTTCGTATTTCCGGGAGATAAAACCTCGACAACCAGATCGGGCGCTCCGATACAGCCACGGGCATCAATTTTGTTTCTATCGCAGATTACACAGATATCTGGTTGTAAAACGGTAAAAATAGCTTTATCATGGTGACTTTCCTTTGGAAAACGAACATCAAATGGCGATAGGTAAACTTTACAAGGTTGCTTTTTTAAAAAATTTCCTAGCTTAATAAATATGTTACCAATAACTCCCTGATGAACGCTTGAAGGCGCAGGACTCATCTTAAAGATTTTACCTTTAATCAGTTCAACTCTTTCAGGAAAAAGCCAGTTTAAATAGTTAGAATAGCTATAAGTTAACGATGCATCAAGTTCATTGAACTGCCTTACAGGTTCATCATCGTTTAAAACAGGATATGGAACGGGTTCAGACATAATCAAATATACTAATATTTATAGTATTCCAACTTTCTATTTTTCAACATATCTTAATACCATTAAGAAATTAAGGACATTAAGTTTTAGGCAATTCCTTAACTATTTTAATTTTCTTAATGGTAAAAGTATAAATTTACTAAAACTTCATCTTCTGAATTCTCACCGCATTTAAAATAGCCAGAAGTGCCACACCAACGTCGGCAAAAACCGCTTCCCACATGGTTGCTATACCTCCTGCCCCTAAAATTAAGACAATTGCTTTTACCGCAAATGCCAATACAATATTCTGGATGACTACATTTTTGGTTGCCTTACCTATTTTAACCGCGGTTGCAATTTTAGAAGGCTGATCGGTTTGAATCACTACGTCGGCTGTTTCAATAGCGGCATCGCTACCCATTGCACCCATGGCAATACCAATATCGCTGATCGCCAATACCGGCGTATCATTAATTCCATCGCCCACAAAGGCCACCACCTTACTTTTGTCACTTTTAATTGCTTCCAGTCGGGCAACTTTATCTTCAGGTAATAAATCCCCAAAATAGGTATCAATACCTAAACTCAAGGCTACTTTTTTAACAATTGAGGTCTTATCACCGCTTAACATCACAACCTGTTTTATTCTGTTTTCGTAGAGCTGTTTAATGGCATCGGCAGCATCTTCTTTTATTTCATCTGCAATCAGAACATAACCAACATATTTCTGGTCGATAGCAACAACCACAATACTTTCTTCTATCGACGCAATTTCAGGCTCAAAATCAATATTAAATTTCTCCAAAAGTTTAACATTACCTGCTAAAACCTCTTTACCATTAACCAGGCCCTTTAAGCCCATTCCAGCAATTTCCTCGATGTTTTCGGCAGGATGAATTTCTTTTTCACCAGCATATTCTACAATGGCCTTCGCAATTGGATGGGTAGATTTGGCTTCTACAGCCGTTAATAAACTCAAAAATTCTGCTTCATCAATACTGCTTTCTACTTTCTGAACATTGAAAACACCTTTTGTTAAGGTTCCTGTTTTGTCCATTACAACCGTATTCAGTTTGGTAATCAGATCAAGGAAATTAGAGCCTTTAAAAAGAATGCCATTTGCCGATGCCGCACCGATTCCGCCAAAATAGCCCAATGGAATAGAAATGACCAGCGCACATGGGCAAGATATAACCAGGAAAACCAGCGAACGATACAACCAGGTTTGGAAATGATATTCGTTTCCTAAAACTAAAATTGGGATAGTAACCAGCGCAAGGGCTAAAAAGAAAACAATTGGGGTATAAATTTTCGCAAACTTGCGAATAAAAAGTTCGGTCTTAGCTTTGCGGGTAGTGGCATTTTGAACCATTTCCAAAATGCGTGATAATGCACTGTCTGCAAAAGCTTTGGTCACTTTAACTTCGACTACTTTATCCAAATTAAGCATCCCTGCCAAAATCGATTCACCCTTATTAATTGTACGCGGTTTGCTCTCGCCAGTTAAAGCAGCGGTATTAAAACTGCTTTTATCACTAATCAATTCTCCATCTAAAGGGATTTTCTCACCAGCCTTTACTTGAATGGTTTCGCCAATTTCTACCATTTCAGGATTAATGTCTTCGTATTTTCCGTTGCGCAATACGTGCGCTACATCTGCACGGACATCAAGTAATGCTTTAATATTCCTTTTGGCACGGTTTACTGCAGCCATTTGAAATAACTCGCCGATAGTGTAAAAAAGCATCACCGTTACACCCTCAGGATATTCTCCAATGGCAAAAGCACCGATGGTAGCGATAGACATTAAAGAAAACTCGGTAAAGAAATCTTTGGCTTTAAAAGTTTCCCAAACCTCGCGCAAAACCGGAATTCCCACCGGTAAATAAGCCACTATATACCAATAAGGCCTGATGATCTGAAATACAGGAACCGTAAAAAGGTTATCAAACGCGATTCCAATCAGTAGCATAACCAATGTTACGATGGCTGGCAAATACGTTTTAAAAGCTGAAGGATCTCCACCATGGTCGTGGTCATGTTCGTCGCCTTCTTCATGTGCGTGATCATGATCATGGTTATGTTTTGGTTCGGAATGTACTTTACTGCTGCAACAGCTATCTTCTTTATCGTGTGAGTGACTCATTATATTTATAGTATGCTAAACATCATTTTATTGTTAACGATAAAACCTCGCAGGTTTAGATAACCGTTTTCAAATTTATGGAAAATAAAATGTTTTATCCCGAATCATTATTAATAGCAATAATTTTTACAAGCACACAATAAATTTTGTTAAAAAATGTTAATAGTGGTATAAAAGATTTAAAATCATGAAATCTATTAAAATTTCTTTTTCAGCATCAGAACTTATCAGGCGGCTTGGCTTAGCAAAAATATACTACTGGTTTAACAAGTAATATTCTTAATATATAACACCAGTATTAATTAGTATTTCATAAATTTCGCATCATTATTAACTTATTAAGCGAATGAAATACCAAAATTTGAAAAGATGTTTTGCAGCGCTAGGTATAGTCGCTGCTGGCTTTTCTGCAAATGCACAAACCAAAAAATTTATCGACCCTGCCAACATGGATCTTTCCGTTAAACCAGGCGACGATTTCTACACCTACGCAAGTGGTACGTGGATAAAAAACAATCCAGTTCCTGCTAAAGAAACGCGTTGGGGTTCATTTAACGAGCTTCGCGATTTCAACATCAACGCTGTTAAATCTTTAGTGGAAGATGCAGCAGCTGACAAATCTGCTCCTGCAGGTTCGGTTAAGCGTAGAGTTGGCGATTTTTATACGGCTGCTATGGATAGTGCAACCATTGAGAAATTGGGTTATACTCCAATAAAAGCCGATTTAGCGAAAATTAAGCAAATTAAAAATATTCAGGGTATACTGGATCAGGTGGCTTACATGCGAACCAATGGCTTGGGTGGCGGAATGTTTGGCCTTGGTGTTGGCCAGGACCGCAAGAATGTAAACAAATACATGGTGAATATTAGTCAGGGCGGCACAACACTTCCCGATCGCGATTATTACCTGAAAGATGATACACGCAGTGTTAAGATCCGCGATGCTTACAATACCTATATGGTTACTTTATTTACCTTAACGGGAAGTACACCGGAAGAAGCAAAACAAAAAGCAGCAACCGTTTATAAAATTGAAAAGCAATTCGCTGAAGCACAGATGAGCCGTTTAGAAATGCGCGATCCTTACGCAACCTATAACAAGCTTACTGTTGCCGAACTGAACCAAAAAACACAAGATATTAACTGGGCAACCTATTTGCCTAAGTTCAAAATCAAAAATCAAGATACTGTTCTGGTTTCTTCGCCTAAATTTATGGTAAGCCTTGATGGAATGTTGAAATCGGTTCCGGTTAGCGATTGGCAAACTTATCTGGAATGGAACATTTTAAAAGGTTCGGCTTCCAGTTTAAGCTCTCCATTTGTGAAGGCGAGTTTCGCTTTCACGCAGGCTCAAACAGGTCAGAAAGTACAAACACCACGTTGGCAACGCATGTCATCTTTAACTGATGGCACTATCGGCGAATTATTAGGCCAGCTCTACGTGGCCAAATATTTTAAGCCAGAAGCTAAAGAGCGGATGAACCAGATGATTGTAAACTTGCGTAAAGCATTCGAAATCAGAATTAATGGTTTAGAGTGGATGAGCCCTGAAACCAAACAAAAGGCATTAGCTAAATTACATGCCTTTACACCAAAAGTAGGTTATCCGGAAAAATGGAAAAACTACGATGGTTTAGTGATTAATAAGGGTACTTATTTCCAAAACTTACGCAATGCAAGTGTTTGGGGCTATAAAGAAATGGTTGATCAGTTAGGTAAACCTGTTGATCGCAAACGTTTTGGTATGACACCTCCAACGGTTAATGCTTACTATAGCCCTACACTGAACGAAATTGTTTTCCCTGCTGGTATTTTACAGTTCCCTTTCTTTGATCCAAATGCCGATGATGCCGTTAATTATGGCGGTATAGGCGCAGTAATTGGTCACGAAATGAGCCATGGTTTTGATGACAGCGGAAGTCAATATGATGCTGCCGGTAACTTAAAAAACTGGTGGACTGCTGAAGACAAAGCTAAATTTGACGCAAAAACAAAGGCTTTAGGCGAGCAGTTTGATGCTTATACCGTATTAGATACCATCCATGTAATCGGTAAATTAACCATGGGCGAAAACATTGGCGATTTAGGAGGTTTAAATGCCGCTTATACTGCGTTCAAAATGACCAAACAAGGTCAAAGCAATGAAAAAATTGATGGTTTTACACCAGATCAGCGTTTTTTCCTGGCCTGGGCACAAGTATGGAGAGGTAATATTTTACCCGAAAGTGCTGCTCAGCTAATTAAAACTGATCCGCATTCTCCAGGTCCATACCGTACCATTGGTGCACCTGTAAATATGGATGCGTGGTATAATGCTTTTGATGTTAAACCTGGTGATAAATTATATAAAAAACCAGAAGACAGAATTAGAATGTGGTAGTTTTGAGGTTGAGGGCTGGAAGGTGGAGGGTGTAAGGCTTTTCCACCCGATAGTTTTAATTGAGATGGAAGTTTTAACCTCAACTTTAAAATTCTATTATTTATATCATCCCTATATTAAAAGCGCCCCGATTTATTTGGGGCGTTTTGTTTATTAGCGTGGTGTAAGATGTTACCATCTGACAATAGCTGAAATTATCAATTCAATTCATCGAATTAATCGATTCTTTTTAGATGTTGATAAATCAGTCGGATGTTACCATCCGACTGCACGATTACCCACCGCCTTGGTTTGTGTCTCCAAGACCTAAAAATTAATCCAACCTCAATATTTATCCCAAATCAAAATTAATGTATCTCCTTTCAGTAATTCTTAATTATCATTCTATCTTTGAGAAAACATAAGCCCCTTTTCATGAGAAGCGCATTCAAAACAATTCTTATCCTAAGTTTAACCTTACTCTCTTCCATAAGCTTTGCTCAAGACAATAAGTTAATCAGTCTTGAAGCATTGATAAATAAAACCGATCCGGCCTGGCCACTGGTAAAAAAGTGGATCGACTCTGCAAAAAACAAGGTTGAAATTCTACCTGTTGATTCTGCAAAAGCAAAAGAAGTTTTATACAACTCGCAAATGACTACCTATGCTACACTTGGTTCGGTAATTTACAACACCGGAGGCATAATGGTTGATAATGGCTGGATTAGGATTTTGGGCTCAGGCAGCGAAAGATTAAACCGGAATGTTGCGGAATGGAACAAAGGAAAAACCATACAGGAATATGGCGATAATATTCCCTATCTTTTAATTGCTGATGATGCTGTAGGTGGTTTCTTTGCAATTAATTATGGCGGTTTGGGTAAAGATATTAAAAACGTATATTACCTTGAGCCAAACAGCCTAACCTGGCAGCCACTTGGAGCGGGTTATGGCGAATTTCTTGTTTTTTGTTTCGATAGTGATCTCTCTAAATTTTATAAAGGTTTACGCTGGAGCAGCTGGGATCAATTTATTGCCAATTTAGATGGCACCAAAACCTATAGTTTCCGCCCTTATTTATGGGAGGAAGGAACCGACATTGATAAATGTACCCGAAAACTTGTTGGGATTGAAGAAATGTACCGTTTTAATATTATGAAGTCGAAAGAACTGAATGCTGACAAAGGCATAAAAAAAGACGAATCTAAAAAAGAGGAAACTAAAAACGAGCAATAAATCGCTGTCTACAAAACAATTCGATGCCTGATACACTCGCTACCATCACCCAGATCAAAAATACCAGGGCTTTTGTTCTGGAATTAGTAAAAGATTTAACCACAGAGCAGTTAAACAAAATTCCTTCGGGTTTTAACAATAACATGATCTGGAATATTGCCCATTTAACCGCTGCACAGCAAAACCTATGTTATGTAAGATCGGGATTAACGGTAACGGTTAAAGAAAAACATTTTTCGCCATTTTTAAGCGGAACAAAACCAGAAAATTTTATTGAGCAGACAGAGATTGATTCCATTTTTGATACACTCTTAACCAGCATGGATCGTTTAACCACCGATTATTTGAGTGGTATTTTTCTAAAGTTCGATCCTTGGGACAAACGTTATGGTATGAAACTAAATTCGATAGAAGATGCCATAAACTTTATCCCTTTCCACGAGGGGATGCATATCGGTTATATCATGGCATTGAAGAAATTGGTCTAGCCCTGAAAACTTAAGCGTATTTTGCCTGTGTCTTTTTAGGGAGTTTAGCCAAAACCATCGCCCTCGAATCTGCCACCCTATTTTTTAGTTCTTTATCGTTCAATACATCCAAATTTTCGATCTGGATCCATTGCCGCTTTGCCATATGATAGGCCTGCGCAATACCGTCTCTGGCAGCAAGTTCATCAAATTCATCCGGATTGCATTTGATAGAAAAACGGTTACCCTCATCAATAGCAATAATTACATAAATTTTCTCTTCTATCATAAAACACAAATGTTCCCATTTCATACCTTCTGTAGTGCCGGGTAAACTCAAACAATATTCTCTGAACGATTCGATGTCCATATTTAGGGTTTAGGGTTTAGGGTTTAGGGTTTAGGGTTTAGGGTAAGACCAAAGCTAAGAACAAAAGATTAAAGCCGGAAGAGAAAAAGTCAGAGGTCGGAGTCCGAAGATTAAAGCTGATTAACTTACCTATCCTTTCTGTGGCTAATTTATCCCCAAATCCAAAAATCATATTAATACTATATCTTATCTATATTTGCGTCATAATCTTAAAATCCAAGAATCCTTAAAATCCTAGCTCATGAATATTATTACGCCTACGGCTGATGGTTCGAATACACTTTACAACGAAACCATAGGCGAACATTATCACAGTAAACATGGTGCACTACAAGAAAGCAAACATGTGTTTATTGATGCCGGATTAAAATTTGCTTCTACTAATTTAAATGAAGTTTCCATTTTGGAAGTTGGTTTCGGCACCGGACTGAACTTTATTTTAAGTTTCGAATATTGTACAGAAAATAGCATTAACCTTAACTATACCAGCATTGAGGCCTTTCCGCTTACAATAGAGATAATTGAGCAAACAGGTTATGCAGCATATGTTCCTGAAGAAATATGGACCGATTTTATTTCAAATTATCCAGACGCATTAAAAGCACCAAAAAAATTAACTTCGCTTTGCTCGTTAGAAATCCCGCACACAACATTGGCAGAATACAGTAGTGATCAAAAATTTGATCTGATTTATTATGATGCATTTTCCGTACAGCACCAGCCCGAAATGTGGAGCGATGAAATTATTGCACATGCCTGCAGTTTCTTAAAACCTGGCGGAACTTTTGTTACCTACGCTATTACCGGAAAACTGAAAAGGGCCGTTAAAGCTTGCGGATTTACCATCGAAAAATTACCTGGCGCCCCTGGGAAAAGGGAAATGCTAAGAGCAACTAAGGCGGAAGGTTAAAGGTTTAAGGCATAAGGTTTTTAGGTGATTATGGTATATGATTGCCTCGAAAAGCGTTTGTCCACACTCAGCAGGACAGTTTGTTAAATCAGTTTTTTGGAAAGCTTAGCAGAAGCGAATGGCGCCCTGCAGTCCCGCTCCCGCTTCTGCCGATGAAAAATCGGCATCTCGCTTCGATCGGGTTTAGGTGGCTTAAACAGTACTACTATCTGTGGTAAAATAAACCCGACCGACAGCGTTATCCCGATTGGAGTATTATTTTATTTATTGGTGATCTATCGGGATTAAGCAAAGGGCGGGACTGGTTTAACCCAAGCACTACAGGCCTTGTTTTCCAACAAAATAGAGCACATGTTAATTTATAAAGAAAAATGGCTTTTCCACACGCTTGTCCAGCCTAGCATCTGATAGCTATCAGATGAAGATTTTGTTAATTGATCGTTTTCCAAAAGACCACTCTCCTCTCATTTTAACATAATTTCATCTCCTGCAAAAACCACATCATCCTGATTTTGTTAAAATATCATTAACATTCATATCATGAAAAAAAGAACCTTAGGAAAAACCGATTTAAATATTGCGCCAATAGCATTTGGAGGAAATGTTTTTGGCTGGACGATTGATGAAAAAAAATCGTTTGAAATATTAGACCAATTTGTAGAAAGTGGTTTCAATTTTATAGATACGGCCGATGTATACTCGCGCTGGGTACCTGGAAATAATGGTGGAGAATCGGAAACGATTATTGGTAAATGGCTTAAAAAACAGCAAAAACGCCATGATATTATTATTGCTACCAAGGTAGGCTCAGATATGGGCCAGGGTAAATCACTAAAAAAAGATTATATCATTAATGAAGTTGAACATTCTTTATCGCGCCTGCAAACCGATTATATCGATCTTTATTTCTCTCATTTTGATGACGAAAGCACGCCTGTTGAAGAAACCTTAAGCGCCTACGAAACTTTAATTAAAGCTGGCAAAGTCCGCTGGATCGGGGCATCAAATTTTTCTGCTGATCGTTTAAAAGAATCACTACTTAGTTCTAGCGAGCATAGTCTTCCACGTTATGAGGTTTACCAACCGGGCTACAACCTTTACAATAGGGAGGAATTTGAACAGGATCATGAAAAAATATGTTTAGATCACGGATTGGCTGTAGTTACCTATTATTCTTTAGCTAGTGGCTTTTTAACCGGAAAATACCGCAGTGAAGATGATTTGAAGAAAAGTCAGCGTGGTGGAGGCATTAAAAAATTCCTGAACGAACGGGGCTTTAAAATTTTAGCCGCACTGGATCAGGTTGCTGAAAAACACCATGTTGAGCCAGCTTCTGTAGCCCTGGCCTGGTTAATTTATCATCCTTCAATTACAGCGCCAATTGCAAGTGTTACCGATTTAAGCCAGTTAAAATCGTTCACTGAAGCCGCAAATCTAAAATTATCTCCCGAAGACATTTCCCTTTTAGATAAAGCGAGTATCTATTAAAAATAATCTCTTATATTTAAATGCCCGATTGATGAAACAATTAATCGGGCATTTTGTATTAAACAGGATTTAAAATTATATGAAAGACAAACTATCGTTCCTGCCCAAGCTTGCCCTGGTTCTTTTCTGTTTAATCAGTTTAACATACATCGCCATTTTAGGCCATTCTTTGTTGGCTCCCCTACTTTTCTCTTTTTTAATGGCCATCTTATTATTACCTGTTGGCAATTTTTTAGAACGCAGATTAAAATTCAAAAGGAGTTTATCAACTCTGGTTTCAGTAATTTTGATGATTGCTGTAATTGGTGGAATTATTTATTTCTTTGGCAATCAATTAAGCGATTTATGGGCAGATTGGCCTTTACTTAAAGAGAAAGCGAATGTTTCTTATCACGAACTTCAAAAATGGATTTCACACACTTTCGGCATAAATTCTCAGAAACAACTCGATTATTTAAATGATAGCACAGAGAAAGCTTTGGCTACTAGTGCAGCAATTGTAGCCACTACCTTATCCACGCTATCTTCTACCCTATTATTTTTAGGTTTCACACTATTATTCACTTTCTTTATTTTAAACTACCGAAGAGTTTTATTTACTTTTTTAACTTCGGTTTTTAGTGAAGAACACAAAGAAAAAGTTTCAGAAATTGTAAGTCAGATTCAGTACATCATAAAAAAATACATCATAGGTTTATTCTTACAGATGCTTATTGTTACGGTATTAATGATTACCGTTCTGAGTTTATTAGGCGTTAAATACGCAGTTCTTTTGGGTCTGGTAGCTGGTATTTTTAATGTAGTTCCTTATTTGGGAATATTCTTTGCCCTGTTAGTAAGCTGCCTGATTACTTTTGCAACCGCTGGTGCAGGTAAAGTGCTGCTGGTTTTAATTGCCTATGTTGGTATACATGCTATTGATGGAAATATACTGATGCCATTAGTGGTAGGCTCGAAAGTAAAAATAAATGCATTATTTGCCTTTATTGGAATTGTAGTAGGTGAGATGATCTGGGGCATTTCAGGCATGTTTTTATGTATTCCTTACCTCGCCATGTTAAAAATAATATTCGACAGAGTAGATAGCTTAAAACCCTGGGGCATTTTAATGGGAGAAGAACATAAGCCTGATAAAAAGAAGCGTGTTTACCGGATTACAAAAAAGATTAAATTAGAAGAAAAAGATTAAAATGGCCGAAAACAGATCGCCTCATATTTTAAGCACTTCTGCCAATCTTTTGGGTATTTGCTTTATTGTGCTTACTTCTTTAAAAAAACTAGCACTTACCGATGGCTCTTTAATTGACGAATTTGCTGTAGCTGCTGTAATGTTTTTTATGACCAGCTGCATCTTATCTTTTATCTCGATGAGGAGACAAGAAACGGCAAGTCAGCGACTGGAAAAAGCTGCTGATCTCATCTTTTTATCCGGTTTATTGGTGTTGTTTCTTGCTACAATTTTAATTGCCTTTAATTTGATCAAGTAAGTTAAAAATTATATTAAATGAAACCTTTATTTGTATTACTTGTCGTGTATGTTGCCCTATTAGCCTTTGGTGGTCATACCACATTTGATAAAGGGAATATTTTTGCAGGCAACATTGCCATGGGTGTGATGTTACTTTTTACCGCTATCGGACATTTTAAGTTTAAAACCAGTATGGCCGCCATGATCCCCCTGTTTATTCCTAAAAAAGTAGAAATTGTACTTTTAACAGGTGTGCTGGAAATCTTATTTGCCATTGGCCTGGCGATTGAAAGCACCAGATATTTTACCGGGATAGCCCTGATTATTTTTTACATTGCTATTTTACCTGCCAATATTTACGCAGCCAAACACCGCATCAATTACGAAGATTTGTATAAACCAGGGCCAGGACCAAAATATTTATGGTTCAGAATACCCTTTCAGCTTTTCTTAATCGCCTGGGTTTGGTACTTTAGCGTTCGATAAACATAGTTCAACCATAAAACATGCCTAACAATCCAATTCCGGCAAGCGCCAATAATCCAGCTGATGCCTTTACACGTTTACTCACCGTTTTAGATACATTGCGTACACAATGCCCATGGGATAAAAAGCAGACCATGGAAACCCTGCGCCATTTAACGATAGAGGAAACTTATGAATTAAGCGACGCCATTTTAGAGGGCGATTTAGACGAAATTAAAAAGGAACTTGGTGATGTAATGATGCACCTTGTTTTCTATTCTAGAATTGCTTCTGAAACCAACGATTTTAACATTACCGATGTTTTAAACGGGGTTTGCGATAAACTGGTAAATCGGCATCCACATATTTATGGCGATGTTGAAGTGCAAAATGAAGAAGATGTAAAGCGCAATTGGGAGCAGATTAAACTGAAAGAAGGCAACAAATCGGTGCTTGCTGGTGTTCCATCTTCATTACCAGCTTTGGTTAAAGCTGCCCGTATCCAGGAAAAAGCCCGTGGCGTAGGTTTCGATTGGGAAGATAAAAATCAGGTTTGGGAAAAGGTAGAAGAAGAACTACAGGAGTTTAAAAATGAATTTAACGTTGCCGATAATACGGCCATTGACATCGAAAAAGCTGAATCCGAATTTGGCGATGTACTTTTCTCTTTGATCAACTATGCGCGTTTCATCAATATCAATCCTGAAAATGCCTTAGAAAAAACCAATAAAAAATTTATCAAACGTTTTCAGTACCTCGAAACCAAAGCAAAAGAAAACGGAAAAGCCCTGGCTGATATGACACTTTCAGAAATGGATGTGTATTGGAACGAAGCAAAGAAATTATAGTTTTTCAGGATTTTGTCGTAATTCAGCCCGAGACTTCATACTGATCCGATAGTTATCGGATTTATTTTACAAGTAGAAATAGTGTTTTCAATCGTCTTGTAGCTACTACGTGGTCAGCATCTTTCCTACAAGATAGCCACTGAAATAAACTACCATTATAGCCACTGAAATAAACTACCATTGACGCTACCCTGTAAACCATTATTAATCAGTATTTTAACCACTTTCGCATTTCCATCCAGCTTGGCCATAGCACGGTATCCCCCGTTCTACTTAAATCCGGCCTAACAAATTTTTCGGGCTGCACTGTTCTAGCCGTAGAACTGCCTTCAAAAGAAAAATTTTCAGCCGGCATTTTTTGTTTCTTTTTGATGCCAAAAAGAAAGAGCCCTTCGGCGGCGGTGAGCCGAGGCAAGACTGCGCCGTAGGACAAGAGAAAACAATTTTACGCCATCCATATTGATTTTAAACAATTAATTAATCCTCAAGGTGACGATACGCTTAAAGTTAGCCAAAAAATTCCCCATCCACATAATACCATCGCCCATCTTCTAACCTGAAATTAGATTTTTCATGCAATATTTCAGCTTGAAATTTCTTATTCAGATAATAGGCTTTAAACTCAACAACATCAAAATCTGAAAAAACGATTTCGAGTTTTAGCCATTTGGTATTTTTCGCACTGTTTAAATATGCGCTTTTTGAATGTCCTTTTCTTTTACTATTATGCGTAGTTTCATAAAGATAATCCGCATCTGCCACTACAAATGCCGAATATCTGGAACGCATTAAGGCCTCTGCAGTTGGTGCTGTTTTCGTTTTTAAATGATAAGGCTGGCAACAGTGCCCGAAGTTTATTCCGCTTCCGCAAGGGCAGTTTATTAAATTCATGATTAAAATTTACTGCACAAAAGTATCATTTAATATTCCTGCTGTTAAAATTTCCGTAAAATTGCAGCAGAATAATGAGGTATTTCTTTCACATAGCCTATCAAGGCCAGTATTTTAGTGGGTGGCAAAAACAACCTGGGGTTAAAAGTGTTCAGGAAGTTATTGAACAAACTCTATCGAAGATTTTAAAATCGCCCATTGCCATTAACGGCTGTGGGCGGACTGATGCGCATGTGCATGCCAGTCAGTTTTTTTTCCATGCTGATATTGAAAAAGAGATTGATTTCGATCTGCTCTACATCCTGAATAAAGCTTTACCTTATAATATCGCCGTATTCGACATTATTAAAATGGAAGGTAAACCGCATGCCCGGTTTGATGCTGTACAACGGAAATACGATTATTTTATCCATACCTATAAAGATCCTTTTTTAAGTACCCAAAGTTCCTTTTATCAATTAAACAATTTAGACTTTGATAAAATGAAGGCTGTGGTAAAATTATTACCGCTATACAAAGATTACAGGGCTTTCTGTACCCATCCTGATAAATACGAACATACCATTTGCAATGTAATGGAAGCAGATTTATTCGTAAACTCAAAAGGCGACAGGCTAAGGTTCCACATTGCCAGTAACCGTTTTTTGGGTAAAATGATTCGCATCATTGTAGGTAAAATGTTAATGGTAGGTAAAGGAGAACTTAGTTTTGACGAATTTGAAAGCGAACTGGTTACCCTTCAAGCCTCAAAATTATCATTGCCCGCTCATCCCACAGGTTTGTACCTTTCAAAAGTCACTTATCCATATTTAAACCTCGAACCGCGGACTGAATTTATCCATAGTACTCAAAGTATAGACTGGATTTCAATTTAAGTGTAGCGTTTTTATTTGGAACTCCGTTTAAGGGGTATGAAAGCCCAAATCTGTATTTTCCTTTTTGCCCTGATCTTATCTTTAGGATGTAAAAAACCTACAACGGTAGATGTTCTATTGGACGGCACCTATACAGGTGTATTGGTCATTACTAATAGTGTTAAGTCTGTGCCGGTAACCCGCCCGATTTCAATTTCGTTAAAAGATGGAAAATTTAACATTATGCCAAGTGCTGACCTAAAACCATCGGGAGGCAAGGGAACATATACTTTTAAAAATGGGATCGGTTATTTTACCGATGAGGACATTTGGACAGCAGATTTTGATTGGAATATGGTTTTAAACGGCGAATACAATATCAGAAGCAGCGCAGTAGATTTAACCCTTAGAAAAAGATTCAATGCAAAAACAGATTTGTCTCCTGCTACCTCTAACGCTACCATAGATTATGAATACATTTTAAAAAGAACTAATTAACCCCATATAAATGAAAAATTTAATATTCTTATTTATCGCCCTATCTATTTTTGTTTTTGGATGTAAGAAAAAATCTGAAACAAAAACAAAGAATTACGATTTTGAAATCAATACGTCAAAATCAATTGGTGCATCTACATTAGCATTAAAATCGATTAGTGATAACCGTTGCCCAATAAATGCTGATTGCATTAGCGCCGGAAGTGCAACAGCACATTTCAAATTAACAGGCAATGATGTTGATCAGGAAATTACTTTATGCAACGGTGGAGAATGTGGCACATTAGAAAGTGTAGCAAACATTAAAATTAACGGCATAAATTATTCACTCAAATTAATCGACATCACACCATATCCTCAGCTTCAGAAAAGTAATATTACAAAAACTGTAAAAGTTGAGTTGACAAAAATTTAAGTTTAGGTTTGCTTGGGCATCGGGAAATGATCTGTCCGGTGCTCCAAGTTTTTTTATTTAAATCTGATTGCCTTAAGCGGAGAAACCTTGCTGATCAATAATGAAGGAATAATCAAAACCGTTAAACACACCACTATCGTAACGATATTAAGCAGCAGCACATCAATAAAATGAAATTCTATGGGTGCATAAGCTAAAAAGTAAGACGCCTGATTAAGTTTAAAAATGTGCGTGGACTGCTGTAAGAAACCAAGACCTAAGCCCAGAATATTCCCCAGTAACAAGCCGATACCAATCAAATAAGCTGCGTTGTAAAGGAAAATTTTCATAATGCTCCAGTTACTGGCCCCAAAAGATTTTAACATTCCAATCATATTGGTTTTTTCTAAAATCATGATTAGCAATGCGGTAACCATGTTAATTACACCTACAATGAGCATCAGGATTAAAAGCACATTGGTGTTTACATCAAGAAGGCCTAACCAGGTAAAAATATTAGGAAAATTTTCTTCAATAGAATAAGAGCGCAAATGGCGCGGAAGCTGTTCGTAAATATTATCGGCAATGGGCTTAAGCCTGTTAAAATCCTTAATCCTGATTTCTATGCCACCAATTTCGTCGGCTTTCCAGTTATTCAGCCGTTTAATAATATTAAGATTACCCAGCACAAAGCCCTTATCGATATCTTCCACACCAATATCATAAATACCTACAATTTTAAATTTACGCGGGCGTAACTGGTTTTGAACAAAGTACATGATAAAATCATCACCTGTTTTGAGTTTTAAACGATTAGCCGTATAATTCGAGATGAGCAGTTCCTGCATGGCAGCCGTACTGTCAGAAAAGTCGATAATGGTTCCGCTGATAATATGCTGTTTAATGTAATCCCACTTGTAGCTTTTGTCTATCCCTTTAAAATTAATGCCTTCAATTTCATTATTAGCCGAAAGGATGGCAGGTTTTGTAGCAAAAGGATAATAATATTCTATATCCCGATTATTTTTGAGGATTTTTTTGGTTTCTCCATCCATTACGAAAGGAGAATGCTCAAAAGAATTATTCAGATCGTAACGGGTAATCTGTACATCACCTAAATATCCCCTTACTTTATCCTGTATTTCAGTTTTAAAGCCTTTAATAATGGCTATAGAAAGAATCATAACAGCCAAACTCAACATCACGCCAGTTATTGCAATGCGGACAATAAGCTTTGAGAAAGTGCGCTCAGATTTAATGGCTATCCGCCCTGCTATGAAATATTCGAAATTCAATTTAATCAATTAGTAAGTAACAAAAATGCTCAATTCCTTTTTAAAAATGGCATTTTCGAAAATAAATAACCAACTTTAAACATCAGTCATGAAGTTATAGCAATAAAATACCAATAGCATAAATAAAATATGCTGTAAATTGTTTTGTTATCATACCCGGAAGATTAGAATATATTTAAAATGAAAAATTACATCAGCTTTGCTTTAACCAGTTTAATTACATTATCGGCCTGTGGACAACCCAAACCACTTGAACAGGAAGCTTTAGGAAAGAAAAGCCCGGAAAACAGAAAACTGATGATCAAGACTGTTAAACTGCCAACGGCAATTAAAACCGGTGCAGAGCAGACTGAAAAATATCTCCCGCTGTTAAAAGGCAAGCGTGTTGGTATGGTCGTTAACCCTACATCGGTTATCGGTACGCAGACTTCGGTTGATAGCCTGCTGAAAAGAGGTGTTAAAATCCAGAAGATATTTGGTCCTGAACATGGTTTTAGAGGCAATGCGAGTGCCGGCGTTACCGTTAATGATGATGTTGATTCCAAAACAGGGATAAAAGCCATTTCACTTTATGGCAAACACAGCACACCTACAGCTGAAGATTTAGCAGATATTGACATTATGGTATTCGATATCCAGGATGTTGGGGTTCGTTTTTACACCTACATCAATACCCTACAACATGTTATGGAAGCTTGTGCTGCAAACAATAAAACATTATTGATTTTAGACCGCCCAAATCCAAATGGCTATTTAATTGATGGGCCGATTTTAGATCCAAAATTTAAATCAGGTATTGGTATACAACCTATTCCTATTGCACACGGCTTAACAGTTGGCGAATATGCACAGATGTTAAACGGCGAAGGCTGGTTAAAAAACAAGGTGAAATGCAAAATAACCATCATCAAAAACGCAAATTACAATCATGATATGGAGTATACTTTACCGGTCAAACCCTCTCCAAATTTAAATACACAACAAGCGATTTTACTTTATCCATCTACCTGTTTATTTGAAGGCACTTATTTAAATCATGGCCGCGGAACAATGTTTCCTTTTACTGTTGTTGGAGCACCATACCTTAAAGGTAAATTCGATTTCAGTTTTACGCCAAAAAGCATAAAAGGAATGTCTGAAACACCATTATTTCAGGATCAGGTTTGTTATGGCTTAGATTTAAGAACTTACGATACCTCAAAACTGGTAAAATCGAAACAGGTAAACATCAGCTGGTTAATCGAACTATACCAGGCATCGCCAAGAAAAGAAGATTTCTTTAATACCAAATTAAGTAAAGAAATGGGTATTATCGAAAGATTGGTTGGGGTGGCAGATTTCAGGCAACAGGTAATAAATGGAAAAAGTGAGGCAGAAATCAGGGCGAGCTGGGAACCCGGCCTAAGCGCTTACAAAACTATGCGTAAGAAATATTTGCTATACAATTAGTTATTGAATGAGAGAATGATTGAATGAGAGCAGGATTGAATTGCTCTTGCAATTATTTTCAAACTTAACAGATAGAGGTTTGTTATTATTTATAATTGATAAGCGTTGCGCTATTCAATCATCCAAAAATCAATCATTCAATAATTATAAGTATGAGCGGTCCAAAAGTGAAAAGCGATAAACCTGGAAGCAATTACCAGGAAGAGGTACCAAAAGGGAGAGAACCTGTTGACCACAAAACAGTAAGAAAAGAAAACGACAGTACACCCACTAAGCCTGTTCGGACGAATAATCCGGCGAAACAACGTGAAAACGAAGAACAACCTGTTCATCCGATTAAAAAGGCACCTAAAGAATAATTCAGAAATATCGTCATCTCGACTGTAGCGTTACCTCTATCGATTTTCATCAGCTGCGAAATGTAGCTGCCTATAACAGATTGCCCGACTGTGTTTCACTACACTCGAAATGACGATTTTTTACATCAAAATTGTCTATTTACTATTTGCTTTTAAAAACGACAATAAAACTTTCTCATCATGTGCCAGGCCCGATTTTCCGGTTATTTTATTGTTGTTCATTTTTTTTATGTATTTCCCCAGTTCATCATTCTCATAAGCGGTAAGCAACAGCGGATACACATAAGAACTTTTACATACGGCTCTCGTATTGCCTAACTTTTTCGCTACACAATCTAACACGGTAACAATGGCCTTTTTAGAGTTGAGGTTAAAGTTTTCGTCGGCGCTGCATTTCGAAAACTGACGCAAGGCTTCTAATGTGCCACCCCAGGTCCTGAAATCTTTTGCAGTAAAATCATCACCGGTAATTTCCCTGATGTAGGCATTTATTTTGCCAGAATCTATGCTTTTATGTTCTTTTCCATGAGTATAAAACTGGAATAACTCCTGCCCGGGAATATCCCTGCATTTTTTGACCAGTTTAGCTAAGGATCTATCATTCAGTTCTACTTTCTGCTGAACACCCTTTTTACCTATAAAATCCATCGTAATTTTACTGCCGTTGATCTTAACGTGTTTATCGCGTAAAGTCGTGAGCCCAAAGGAGCCATAAAGCTGTTTATAACTTTCGTTACCCACACGGATGAGTGTTTTTTGAAGCACATCTACCGAAATGGCTAAGACTTTACGTTCATCTAATTCTTTCCTTCTGAGGTCTTTTTCCAGGTTTTTTCTTGCGTTGGGTAAGGCCTTTCCAAACTCGAGTAAACGGAAATATTTATCTTCCGATCGGCGGCTGGTCCATTTGCTGTGGTATTTATATTGTTTTCTGCCGGCAGCATCAATACCGGTAACCTGCAGGTAGGCATTGGGTTTATTGGCAATCCATACATTTTGCCACGCGGGAGGAATAACTAGTGTTTTGATCCTCTCAAGGTGTTTCTCTTCGGTTATTTTATGTCCATCTTTATCTTCGTAGTGGAATTTCCCCGGTTTGCCTTTCCGGTAAATCCCAGGCATACCGTCGGTTACGTACACCAATCCACTTGCTTTAACAACATCTTTGCCTTGTACCATTTTTGCCTGTAAGTATGGGTTTATTTTTAGTTATTTTGCAAAACTTTAGCGTGGGTATCCACGTTATTTTTAGAAACACAACACTTTCTTTATGAAAATAGTTTTTATGGGTACGCCCGATTTTGCGGTAGCCTCTTTAGATGCCTTGGTACAAGCCAATTTCGATGTAGTTGCAGTAGTTACTGCACCAGATAAGCCTTCAGGTCGTGGCCAAAAACTGAACGAAAGTGCGGTAAAAAAATATGCTGTAGAAAAAGGAATTCCAGTTCTACAGCCTGAAAAGTTAAAGAACCCTGAGTTTATTGAAGAACTAAGATCTTACCAAGCCGATTTACAAGTGGTAGTGGCTTTTAGAATGTTACCCGAAGTGGTATGGAATATGCCTCCAAAGGGAACCATTAATTTACACGGATCGCTTTTACCACAATACCGTGGTGCCGCACCAATAAACCACGCCATAATAAACGGAGAAAAGGAAAGTGGTGTAACAACTTTTTTCCTTACACATGAAATTGATACCGGTAATATTATCCTTAGTGATAGCACCACCATTGCCGATGATGAAACCGCTGGCGACCTGCACGATAAACTGATGTACATTGGTGCCAACCTGCTGGTAAAAACGCTTAAAGCAATTGAGGCTGGAGAGGTTAACGAACAACCGCAGCCACAAAGCGGCGAATTAAAGCATGCACCTAAAATCTTCAAAGACGATTGCAAAATCGATTGGAATAACCAAGCGCAGACGATTTATAATTTAATCCGTGGCCTGAGCCCTTATCCTACTGCTTTTACTTTTTTAAACGATAAAACCCTGAAGGTATTTAAGGCCGAAATAGAAGATAAAGAACCGGGTATAGTTGCTGGCGGCTTTTTAACAGACGGTAAAACCTATTTAAAATTTGCCGCTAAAGATGGTTTTATCAAGCTTTTAGATATTCAGTACGAAGGCAAAAAACGGATGCTGATCGAAGATTTCTTGAGAGGAATGCGGTTGTAATTGGGAATTTGAGTTGTCAACTTTAATGACCATGATGCAAGAAAGTTGACAACTCTGCTAGTTGATTTCATGAAGGGTGGTTGGTCCAGAACAAGATTAGCATAAAAGATGTTTAATAATCCGATAGCTATAGCATCAGCATGAAGACAGCATTTAATATGCAGCAATTCTCTTTTGGAAAGCAGTAACAGTAACTTTTAGGATAATGCAGTCCCGCTCCCGCTTCTGCCAATTAGAAGAAAATTGGCATCCCGCTTTGATCGGGTTTAAGTGGCCACAAAGTGCAATTATTTGGGTTTAAATTGCAGAGTAGAACTATCCCTTGTTAAATAAACCCGACCGACAGCGTTATCCCGATTAGGGATTTGTTTCTCTTGTGAAGTAAATTTCATCGGGATTAAGCAAAGAGCGGGACTAACCTGAACCGAAGCACTACAAGCTTTGCTTTCCAAAAAAAGAAATGAGTTAAATATGAAGCGATCCAATCAGCTAGTATTTACAAAGTGTAAAATGTGATCTCTTGACCAGCGCATGATTAACGCTAGAAATTATTCAGCTTCTCAATCAAAAACTTAGATACTTCGTTAAAATAACGCTTTCTGCCGTAGCCCATTACCCATTGTATGCCTTGCGTAGCGTTGGTGATAAAAACTTCTTCAGCTTCTTTTAATATTTCAGGGTTGATCTGTGCCTCAATCAAAGGCATATCGTTCATTTTGCACAACTGCATAATAGCCGTCCGCATTACACCACTTATGCAACCTTCAGCTAATGAGGGCGTATAAATCTGCTTGTTGTACACCACAAAAACGTTAGCGCTAATGCTTTCGCAAAGAAAGCCATATTGGTTCAAAATCATCGCCTCATCCAGGCGGTTTTGACTTTTAAAAAGTCCGGCCATAACATACAGCAGGGCATTGGCTGTTTTAAAATTCGAGAGTTTATTAACCGGCTTGGTCATTTCGTCAAAAACATCTATGATCAAACCTTTGCTATTTAACTCATATGTGGATGCTTTTAAGGGAATGCCTTCTAAAATATAACCTGCTTTATTTATTTCGGGTGTATAAACACCTGCTCCTCCCCTATAAACTGAAAGACGAAAACGCACGTTACCGTTCCATTTGTTGCGTTTTGCCAGATCGGCGGTTTTTTGGCGCAGAAAATAATCATCCATTAAAGCATGACCGTCAATTTTAAGCGCCTTCATGCCAGCCGTTAATCTATCGGCATGTAAATCGGCAAATTGCAGCTTATTATTAATCATCCGCATGCTTTCGAACAGTCCATCGCCAAATTTGAAGCTTCTGTTGGAAGCTGTCAAAATCGGGTCATCTACCGCCTGAAATTCATCATTAAATAAGAGGTACTCCTGATGCATATTTTATGATGTAGCGATATAATTTTCCCATTTGGTTAGGCCAGCTTTAAAATCGGGTGGCAATGGCGATTCAAAATAAACATACTCTTTAGTGGTGGGGTGGATAAAACCCAAACTTTGTGCATGTAAAGCCTGACGTGGCAACAATTCGAAACAGTTATCTACAAACTGTTTGTATTTATTAAACGTAGTACCTTTTAAAATCTTATCGCCACCATACATCGCATCGTTAAAAAGTGGATGACCAATATGTTGCATGTGTGCCCTGATCTGGTGCGTACGGCCCGTTTCTAACTCACAGCTGATTAAGGTAACATAACCCAAACGTTTTAATACTTTATAGTGTGTTACAGACCATTTCCCTTTTTCTTCATCGTCGTAAATATCCATCACCCGACGGTCTTTCACACTTCTGCCAATGTAACCGGTTACCGTTCCATCGTTTTCGATATCGCCCCAAACCAACGCAATATATTTACGGGTAATGCTGTGATCAAAAAACTGACGTGCAAGGTGCGTAATCGACTTTTCATTTTTACTGATTAGCAGTAAACCCGAGGTATCCTTATCAATACGGTGCACAAGGCCTGGGCGGCCATCATTGCCCGGCAGTTGAGGGAGTTGCTCAAAGTGGAATGCCAAAGCATTAACCAAGGTTCCGGTATAATTGTTAAAACCTGGGTGTACAACCATCCCGGCAGCTTTATTTACCACCAAAAGATCGCTATCCTCGTAAATGATATCCAATGGCAAATCTTCAGGATAAACTTCGGTATCGCGCGGTGGGTGCGGTAAAACAATAGATATTTCATCATGAGGTTTAACCTTATAACTCGCTTTGATCTGTTTCTGGTTAACCAATACATTTCCTGCATCAATTGCATTCTGAATACGGTTTCGGGAAGCATTTTCTACGCGTACCATCAAAAATTTATCGATACGCAGCAAAGACTGCCCCTTATCGACAATAATTTTTAAATGTTCATATAATTCCTGCTCTTCTGATTCCTGCAATTCGACCACATTTTCCATGGGGCAAAAATAAACTTTTAACTTCAAGAATTTTTTAATGATTACAGTTTTAAAGAAAACAACTCTATCTTTAGACAAAGAAATCATCCTAAATCGTTTATATGAAGAAATATCACATTTTAAAAGCTTTATGTGCCTTATTTTTATTGGCAACGGCTGAAAAAGCAAGTGCTCAACAAGATGTTGGAGGCTTGTTTGTGGGCGGACCAGCCGATGCAACCAAATTGGTTAATGCCTATTTCGATCCTTTATACAAAGGCTTAGGACTGGGTTTAACCGATGGATGGTCTAACACTGCCCAATCAAAAGGTTTTTTAAAATTTGATGTCAGGGTTTCAGCCTCCGGGGCTTTTGTTCCGCAATCGGCCAGAAGTTACGATGTAAATACATTAGGCTTAAGCAATATTAAACCTGCTCCTGGTGCTTCTTCAATAGGCCCTACTGCTTTTGGCGATGATCGCGAAGGTGGTAAAATGGAAGTGTACACCAGCAGCGGTATCCCTACAGGTAAATTTTTCAACCTGCCACAGGGCGTGGGTTTCCATGTAGTACCTTCGGCACAGATACAGGCTACACTGGGTTTACCAAAAAACATTGATGTTACTTTAAGGGCAATGCCTAAAGTAAAATTGGGTAACGATTTAGGAAGTTTATCCATGATCGGTTTTGGTGCAAAAGTTGAACTTTTACCTTTATTTATGGGATCAACAACAGAGAAACTGGTTCCTGTAGACATTGCAATCGCAGGAGGATTTACCCAATACAAATATAATTTACCATTGAATATCGATAATTCGACGAATTCGGATCAACGTATAGATGCTAAATTCAATGGTGTAAACTTTGATGCCATTGTTTCCAAAAAAATTCTGTTTTTCACCCCTTTCGCCAGCATCGGTTACCAAACTTCAAATACTAATTTAAAGGCTTTGGGTACTTACCGTTTTGCCACCAGTGCCACAACTTCGGCAACTTATGTTGACCCGATTTCGGTTAAACAAACCGACATTGATGGTGTGAGGGCAAGTTTAGGCTTTCAGCTGAAATTTGGTTTCTTTAAATTTTATGGCTCGTATACCCAGGCAAAATACAGCATGGTTAATGCAGGTATTGGGTTAGGGATCGGTAAATAACAAACGATTAGATATAATTTTGTTTAAAAACACCTGAAATATTCAGGTGTTTTTTATTTTTACACGTGTTCGAAGAAATATATAGCCCGGTACAAAAAATAACATTTGCACCTTTTAACAATCTTTCTATAAAGCGGGATGATCTGATTGACCCCTATATTTCGGGTAATAAATGGCGCAAACTTAAATACATTTTAGCTAAGGCTGAGGAGGAAAAAAAAACACATTTGGTCACCTTTGGAGGGGCTTATTCCAATCATCTGGTAGCTACAGCTGCTGCTGCATCAAGATCAGGGTTAACCGCTACAGCTTTTGTACGTGGAGAAGAAGTACAGAATGAAATGTTATTGCTATGCAGTTTATTCGGGATGAAACTCATTTTTACCGACCGTGAAAGTTATCGGGATAAACACAAATTGTTTCAACAGCATTTTGCTGACGATGAAAAAAGCTATTTTATTGATGAAGGTGGTGCTTCGCCAGAAGCTACTATAGGCTGTGCAGAAATCATCGGTGAGTTAACCGAAACTTACGATCATATTTTCTGCGCTGCCGGAACGGGAACCACAGCTGCAGGTTTATTGAAAGGAATTCAGCAACATCAATTAAACACGAAACTCCACATTATTCCCGTGCTAAAAGGCGGTTCATTTATTGAAGATGAAATTGTGCAGCATACGCCTCTTTCTGATCATTTAAATCTCCACTTAGATTATCACTTTGGCGGCTATGCAAAAATAACCCCTGAACTGATCAGCTTTATCAAAAATTTTACTTCAAAAACCGGACTGCTGCTAGATCCTGTTTATACGGCAAAGATGTTTTATGCCATTTTTGATTTACAGAAACGAGGAATTATCGGTAAGGATGAAAAAATCCTGGCCATCCATACCGGAGGATTGATGGGGCTTTTTGGGATGAAGGATAAGTTTTAAATATATTTATAGCTTTTTCATTCTTAAAATCAACTTCGTACCAGGGATTGGTGGCTGTACTGTTTGATTCCCATGAAGACCTGTAGCTATCATCATTTGCAAAATCCATAATATTCATGTCGTTGCTCCAGCTCGAGTTGCTTGCCTCGAAATTGATTCTACAATGAGTTGGTTGCTTAAATTTATGGACAGCCGATCAGATAAAGATAAGCACTTGCCAGTTGGGTATGCCGGGGGAAACAAAGTAGCATCTAGTTACCTTGCTCATTTCTACTTTATCAGTTTTAATGCTGTTTCAAGAGCTTTATCGGCTATCACTTCCTTATCAGGACGTACACCAACGCCTTCCCAGTTCGTTTTCGTAATCGGATTTATTGCTCTGGAATTGGGAATATTAGCCGTAAATCCGTTACCTACCGGTTCTGGAGCTACGGGATGCGCACCGCCTCCGGTACGTTCGCCAACAATTAACGCCCGGCGCTGGGCTTGAAGATCGTAAGCCAATTCCTCTCCAGCTGAAAAGGTTTGATTATTAGTTAAAATATAGATTGGGATGGTCTTAAGCGCCTGTAAAGAAGTTTCTGGTATTGCCCAGAATTGAGTATAAGAGCGGTCGTTACGGCAATAAAGGTCGTTTAGATGTGTTTTTTCTTTGAAGAAGAATCCGCAGAAAAAACTTACAGCCGCCGGATCTCCACCCCGATTATCCCTGAGGTCGATTATTAGTGCATTACTATTGCTAATAAACTGTAATGCCGCTGTAACTGCTACCTTAGCCTCCTGGTCAGGCGGGAAAAAACCTTTCAACTTTAAATACCCTATATTTCCGGGCATAATTTCAGCTTTTTCCATTCCAAAATTTACTTCTTTTCTGAATTGAAGACGCCTTGTCCTTTGTGCAACGGTATCAGGTTTTTCTTCTAATTCAGCTGTCTGAGGATCATAGCTAATCGACAAGTGACCATCTTGATAAACCGACAGTAGGTCCGTAGTTAATTTGTTTGCAAAAACACTTGGTGTCTTGATGGTATCGTAGACACCCATTTTAAATTGCCGGCTAATAAAATCCCCCATCCGAATGGCAGTATCAAGAAAAATATAATTTTCTTTTAAGCTCTTTGAGATGCCAGCAATGGTTTCTGCTTTTATTTTCTTTGTTAGAACACGATTCTGTGAAATCGCCGCCAAAGAACACGACAAAACTATCAAAAGGAACAGTGTAAAAGTTTTCATATGTTATAGTTTAATACAATTTAAAAAAATGCACCATTTGGCGGTTCTTTCTGTCTACATTCATAACATAGCGTCTTTGTAGTGGCTTGCCAAGAACGTAAATGTACACTATTTATCCTGTCTGCAACATTAGCCCTCACTTTCATCTAACCGTGTACTTTATATTTAAAGTTACTCATGATGGTAAGGGTTATTATATCATCGGTCGGGTTTCCTTTGATAAACTAAGCCCCATCCCTGTTATAATATCCTGTAAACTCCGGGGATTTTCGGGCTAAAAAGAGAACTTGATATCAAATATCTACTGATTGCCTGTCTCATCTACTACCAGTTCATTAATTCCGTATCTTTCCAGAAAAGAAGCAAAATTATTCATTGAAAGAGATGGAACCTATACTATTTAGAATTCTTATGTTCAGCATGATCCCAATCGGCATCTTTTTGCTGGTCAAAGTCATCAGGATGCTCAAAAAAACTTTCAGTGGAAAAATCATCAAGGAAATACCTTTCCAGGATAAATCAGGCACCTTTGAATTACCGGAATCGGGGCATTATGCCATCTGGCAAAAAGGACAGCTATTCCGGAAAACTCCAATCGGTGACTTCAAGCTACAAGTCAAGGATGAAAGCGGAACAATAATCAGACTCAATCCCACCTGGTTCAGGGTGCATAAAAATGGATGGGATACTGGCAGAACCGAGCTCAAAAAGTTTACAGCAGCTGCCGGCAAGTATACCCTATCTCTCCTCGATCAACCTGACGGTAATCTCCTACAAAAAATGCTTAAAGACACGTTGCCAGTCAAACCAGTAGATAAAGACCATTATTTTATACAGATTCGCGAAAGTCAGCCAGTGTATTATTTTCTAATCGCTATCCCCCTTTTAACATTAAGCGGTTTTTTGATGATCATAGGACTCGTTGCTGGGCTAGTGGGTCCTCAGATTGCTGTAGATATGGGTATCTTTTAATCCCGGACAAATTAATAGAAGATTGTGGGATCTGATATTTTTTATCAGATTCAGTGTGTAATCCAAAGCGTTCCGATATTCAACCTTTTGATCTGTATGATCACAGGAAGCACTTGTTGGAGCAAAAGCTTGCACTGGTTACGCTTTTGATATAAAATGAGGGATGATGTATTTGGCAAGAATTTCAAAAGCCTGCTTTGCTTTGAAAGTTTTATAATTGCCCTGGGTAAAAACTACTGTCAGGTTTAAACGCTTGATAACAAAAATGTATTGCCCCCCGTTACCGGATGCGAACAATACATCTTCTTTAAAAAGGTCAGTTTTTATCATTTCCCTGTACCAATAAAATCCATAGTAAGCCTGCTGTGGGTAAGCGAACTTGGTTCGACTCGTTTGCATATAAGAAAAATCCGGGATCTCAATTTTACAGTCTGTAGACTGCTGAATCCAACGCTTTGAAATTACCATTTTACCATTCCAAACCCCATCGCCTTTCACAAGCTGACCTAATTTAATCATATCAACCGGCCTGATGTAAAAAGAGCCCGCGGTCATGCCATTACCAGATGAATCAGTACTCCATTTGTAGTGCGTTATGTTCAGCGGCTTAAACAGGTACTTTTCTGCAAATTTCATTACAGTCATATGAGTGGCTCTTCGCAAAACACCGCTGAGAATCATAGGATCGACCGAAGTATACGACCAGATTTCCCCGGGCTTATGAATCATTTTAATTTCAAGTCCATATTTCACCCAGTTATCGGTCTGGCTCATTTCATCTTCACAATCCTTTGTTTCATTAAATTCTTCGCAGTCCAGCCCGGATTTCATTTCCAGCAGGTTTCTGATGGTGAGCAATTTTTTGAGCGGATCTTCTTTCAGCCATGGGTATTCAGGAAAGAATTCATAAATTTTTTGATCAACATTTTTTATAAAACCTTTATCTATTGCGATGCCGACCAATAAACTCGTGACCGATTTAAATGAAGACCGGGTGTCGTGGAGTGAATCGCGGGTGTAGCCATTAAAATAGGATTCCATTAACAAATTTTTCCCCCGGGCAATCAGTAAACTATGAATTTTTGGATAATGGTTGCTTAAGATTGAATCCTTTAACTTACTAAGAAGGGAATCCTGACGCTTTACGGGCAACAAAGCAAAGGAGGTGAAGAAGCCCAAGGAAAAGAATATGCTGAAAAATAGTTTTTTTATCATGTTTTACAGGGCAGTGAACTAATAACAGTTAATTAATTTTTGAGGGGAAAGTTACAAATTAAGTAGTTCTAATCGCTTTGTTATTACTTGCGCCAGACTTTTGGTTAGGAAAACAATAAGGAAATGGTGATTAGCACAATTATTTAATTTCATGTAATAATGGTTTGTAAAGAAGGTTTAATATAAGTTCTTATCTTACAGGACTGTCATAAATGCACCCATAATCAAGTATTGAATGAATCCAACTTCAAATATCTGCGATCTGCTTATCCTAGATAACATAGAGATGTTTACTTCTGAGAAAAGGAATATTTTCCTTTCACATCCGTTTTTTGGTAACGAAACGCTAAAACAGCAATGGGAAATACTGAAGAAACTAAAAAAAATCAATATTTAAATTTTATCAGATTGAATAATATAAAAACTATTATGATAACCTATAAACTAAGGAAAACCTGTTATTTATTCTTCATTTTGACATGTTTTTGTTCGAAGTCTTTTGCGCAAAGTAATCAGGACAATACCTTAAAAGGTATCATTAAAGATTCGAATAATGAGGTTATAGATGGTGCAACTCTGTTTTTAAAAAGCGGTATTGATGGTGAGTTAATTAAACAGACATTGAGCAATAAGGATGGCAACTTTTCTTTTACGGTTAAGTCTGGTACTTATCTGATTTTTATTAGTTATCTGGGCACGCTGTCTTACCAGAGTGAGCTGTTAAAATTAACAGGCAACATGGATGTAGGTGTTATAACGATTGAAACTACCGCCCACAGTTTAAAAGAAGTTGTTATTCAGAGTTCCATGAGTAAGCCGCTTGTTAAAATCGAAGGAAGAAAAATGATTTATAACATTGAAAAAAGCATAACAGCTCAGGGTTTAAATGGCTTGGAAGCTTTAAGAAAAACACCGGGAGTAGTTGTGAACCAGGACAATACTATCACCCTGAATGGAGCCAGTGCTGCGTTGGTGATGATTAATGGCAGACAGACCTATTTACAGGCTGAAGAATTGACTCAACTGCTTAAGTCAATGTCCGCATCCGATTTAAAAGCCATTGAAGTCATCAAAAATCCTTCTGCTGAGTATGACGCTGCCGGAACTGGTGGCATCGTCAATCTTGTACTTCAAAAATCAATTGCAGAGGGTTTCAACGGTACTATTAATAATGGTGTCGCTTTTGGTATTACCTTAAAACAAAACACCAATTTGAACCTTAATTTTCGAAAGGGTAAATTTAATGCCTTCGGTAGTTACAATCATAATTTTGGACATTTTGCGATGGACTACGACTATGACCGGACAACAAACGGAAAGGTATACTTAAACTCCAATCATGATGTGGACAAAAAACATAGTATGGGATCTACTGTCGGTTTAGATTACGCAATAGATACCACCAAAACAATCGGAATGGTAGTGAATGGTAATTTTTCAAGTGGTGGCGGCTTGATCACACCGACGACAAATATTTTTGATCAGTTAACAGGAGCACTTTTACAGACACTTAAAAGTGAGAGTAGCTATCCGGCACAAAGAGCCAGACGTTATAACGCCAACTTAAACTATAGGTATAAAGGTAGTAATCGCACAAGTCTGGACATAGATGCCGACTATGGCATTTTTGATGCTGCTACAGAAAATTTGAGTACCAATGCTTTTTATTCAGCTGAAGGAAAATTCCAGTCCTCAAATAATTTCCTTGTGGCCAATAGCCGAAATATTAAGCTATATGCGGTTAAGGGTGATTATGGCTTTCCAATCGGGAAAGGGCGGATGTTAACAGGCGCCAAGTTCTCTGAGGTAAATGCAAAAAATGTATTTGACCAGTATGATGCAAATGGCAGCGTCAATATTATTGATATCAACCTGTCCAATACTTTTGACTACAAGGAACAAATAAGTGCTGGATACCTTAAATATGAAACGCCAATAAATGATGCACTGAGCTTTGATCTTGGCGTGAGATTAGAACATACACATTCCGAAGGAAACTTACTACCGACAGCAGGTAGTAGTCAATCTGCAACTTCTGTAGTTAGAAACTACCTGAACGTTTTCCCTACGGCTGCAATAACTTATAAAACTAAGCAAGAAGGCACCTACAACCTAAGTTTTGCACGTCGCGTTGACCGCCCGGCTTATAACAACCTGAATCCATTTTCATATCCTGTAGATGAACTCTCCTATTGGAAAGGTAATCCGTTCCTGCAGCCACAGTATGCGAATACATTAGCGCTTCAATATAGTTACAAAAAGACGACCATCGCTGCCAGTTACACACATACAAGCGATATAAGCAGCACTATTACGGAAGTAATTAAAGGGAGTATCATTAATATGGTGCCCAGGAATATCGGATTTCAGAACAATATAAACCTAACTGTTACACAACAGATCAGGTTGGCAAAATGGTGGAATATGAGTCTGACCGGTATTGGATATCGTCTGGAGAATAAAGTAGGAACTATAGATTATGGGAATTATAACCGGAGCCGTTTTGCGGGAACGATTAATATTCAACAAACCTTCAATCTTCCCAGTCACATTACTGCCGAGGCAATAGGCGTGGTTAACTCAAAAAATATAAGTGGATTAAATACTTATATAAAGGGTAATTCACAGGTTGACATTGGCCTGCAAAAGAATTTGATGCATGAAAAAGCAACGCTTAGAATAGCGGCTTCCGATATATTAAGGAAAAATAAGATTATTACAGATACTCAACTTAACAATTTACTGCTTCATACCACCTATGTAGGTGAGAGCCGACAGATCAGATTGAGTTTTACCTATCGCTTTGGAAACACCAAGATCAAATCAAAAGACAGCCGCGAGTCTGGACTGGAAAATGAATCGCAACGATTATAGCGTTTTAAGATTATTTTTTTTTTTAGAAAAATAGTCAATGAATACAATAATAAAAAACAACATTAAAATAATAATAGAGCTAATTTCACAAAAAAGTAAGGAATAAATCTAATGGAGAAAGATGAAATAGAGATGCTTTGAAAGAGATTCCTGCCAAAAAGTTTTCCACACCTGTGAAGTCCAAAACCCTATTTTGTCTATAATCATACTTTAAACTGTTTAAACCTATTTTTTGCTTCATGGGCACAAAAAGTGCTTAAATTTTGATTTTAGGCACATTTAACTAAATTTGGATTATACCAAAACCAAGTTTATGTATCAATTAACAGTACCTGCAGATCACGTTAACGAATCTTTAAGTAAGCACATTCTGGCCGATGGTTTCGACCTGACCTACGATATGGAAAAGAGTCACGGCGCCTATATTTACGACTCTAAATACAACAGAACTTTGCTCGATTTTTTTACTTGCTTTGCTTCCGTTCCTTTAGGTTATAACCACCCTAAAATGATTAATGATGAAGCGTTTAAGAAAAATCTTCTCCTCGCTGCTTTAGCCAATCCATCGAACTCTGATGTTTACACCCAGCAGTATGCACAGTTTGTTGAAACATTTTCTAAAGTTGGCATCCCTGATTATTTGCCACACGCTTTTTTTATTGCGGGCGGAGGCTTAGCAGTAGAAAATGCAATTAAAGTAGCCATGGACTGGAAGGTTCAGAAAAACTTTGCAAAAGGATATACAGAAGAAAAAGGCTTCAAGGTTTTACACTTCGAAAGAGCTTTTCATGGCAGAACAGGCTATACTTTAAGCTTAACCAATACCTTACCCGATAAAACAAAATGGTTTGCCAAGTTTGATTGGCCAAGAGTGGCTGTTCCGGAAGTTAAATTTCCACTTTCAGGAGATAATTTAAGTCATGCCATTGCAACTGAAGAAGCTTCGCTCCAACAGATCAAAAAAGCCTTTGCGGATAATAAAGATGATATTTGCGCGATAATTGTAGAACCGATTCAATCTGAAGGTGGAGATAATCACCTACGGGATGAGTTTTTGATCCAACTTAAGACTTTGGCCGATGAAAATGATGCCTTTTTGATTTATGATGAAGTACAAACTGGTGTTGGCTTAACCGGTAAATTCTGGTGTCACCAACATTTCAGCGAAAAAGCCAGACCTGATATTTTGGCTTTTGGTAAAAAAATGCAGGTTTGCGGCATCCTTGTTGGGAATAAAGTAGACGAAATTGAAACCAATGTATTTAAAGTACCCAGCCGGATTAATTCAACATGGGGAGGCAATCTTGTAGATATGGTACGTTCTACCCAGATTTTACAGATCGTAGAAGAAGATCAGCTATGCGACAATGCGGCAAAAATAGGCATGTATTTAAAAGAGCAGTTGAAAAATCTGTCACATAAGTTTGATCAAATGACAAATATACGCGGAAGGGGTTTGCTGTGTTCATTTGATTTCCCGACAAAAGAAATGCGCAATGCATTTATTGGTAAAGGATTGGAGAACAATGTGATGTTTTTGGGCTGTGGCGATAAAACCATACGCTTTCGTCCGGCACTTTGTATTGAGCAAAAGCATATTGACGAAGGCTTGACGGTTATGGAAAAAATATTGCCTTTATTGTAGGCATGAATAGAAAATCGTTAGTTTATTTCTTCGTTGCAGGGATTTTAGTATTGATCATTTTCATGGTTAAAGATGTTTTCGACCAACCTGGGATTGGGGATATGAAAGCTGGCTTTAAGGAAATTATCAAGTATAGAAACGCCAATAACACTGGGCCGGTACAACGGATTTACATCGTAACGGTTAAAGATTCGATATGGAAAGAGATGGAAGATTATGGCAACCTAATGCCCCATACTAAATACGGGAATACGAAAGTTTACTTCTTTATGCAAAATGGAAATGTTCCAAGTATATTAGAGCCTGGAGAAGTAAACTTCGACCCTCAGTTTAATAAAAATTGTATTGCCTTATTTGAAAAAAGTGCAATGAGCCAGGTGGCGTTTAACAAGTATCCGTTTTAAAAGCAGTTTTTTTAATTACAAATGAACCGTGATTATAGTTCGATAAGTCCGTCAGCAAAATCGCTTTTACTTGCCAAAAGTTTAACAAATATTCCCTTTGTTGCCGATGCTGTTAAGTTAATTTACGGTAACGACGCCCTTGAAAAATTATATCATAAAGATTTTGATGAGGTATTTTTAAAACGCTTGGTGCATTTTGAAAGTAGATATTTATCTCTGGATAGCTTACTTTTTGCATCAGGCTCTTTAAATATTATAGAAATTTCTTCTGGCTTTTCTTTCAGGGGCTTGGACCTGGTTTTAAGGCATCCAACGATTTATTATTTGGATACTGATTTACAAGGCGTAATCGATATCAAAAAAGATTTGATTGATCGGCTAATTGTAGATGAGAAATTACAACTAAAGGGTAAACTCAAAACCGAGGCTTTAAATGCTTTGGATGGAGATGCTTTTTCAAATGTTATAAATCAAATGCCTCTTGGCCCGGTTAGTATTATAAATGAAGGTTTATTGGTGTATTTAAATAATGAAGAAAAGATATCATTATGTAAAACCATCCATAAATCATTAAAACAAAGAGGTGGTTATTGGATCACAGCTGATGTATATGTTAAAAGACCGATACCTAAAAATGAAACCAATGATCATTTTTCTCAGTTTCTGGAAGCACACCATGTAGAAGATAATAAGTTTGATAGCTTTGAACAGGCTGAACACTTCTTTCTTGAACAAGGTTTCAAATTGATCACTAAAGCAACTTCAGTCTGGCATCAACTTTCCTCGCTAAAATATATTGATATTGAATTGTTAAAAAAAATGAAAGAACAGGCTAATAAAATTGGGAGAATCAGGGAAACCTGGGTTTTAAAAGCGATTTAATTAAACAGAACGAAATACCAGCATTCAAATATGTAAAATTCCATGACTTGTTTGCCGAATGCGTTAATCCTTATGATTTGGAAATGAAGGGTTTTGTGCATTTGGCATTTTCAGTCCCGCTTTCCCTCCTGCCAATTTGATCCCGATGTAAAATCGGGAGGCATCCGTTCCAATCGGGTTTATGAACAATGTTTTGTGCCTTGAAAAAAAACGCTATTCAATAAACCTGACAGCAGCGGCAGCCCCGATTTTTCTATCGGGCTACAGCGAATGGCAGGACCATAGCCCCTATGAAATGCTGACGTTCGTTTCCTAACACTATTATTTATTATTCCTATGAGTCTTCGGCTACGCTCAGACGGACAAGCAACTAATTGACCCAACTCAAAACTAACGAAGTTCCCAAACTGCTCTTACCCTTTCAAACTTCGTGAGTTTCCCCTCTAAACAAATGCTGAAAATCCGGTTATTGCACGGCCAACAATCAGTGTATTAATTTCTTTTGTACCCTCATAAGAATAAATCGCCTCGGCATCGGCCACAAAACGTGCTACATTATATTCGAGTAAAATACCGTTTCCGCCCATTACTTCCCTTGCTTTGCTTACTACATCACGCGTTCTTAATGAACAGAATACCTTTGCTAACGAAGCATGTTCATCTTTCAATAAACCCTGGTCTTGTAATTGCGAAAGACGGAAACAAAGTGTTTGCATCGCTGTTAAATTTGATAACATTTCCACCAGGTGGTTTTGAATTAATTGAAAAGAAGCAATGGGTTTACCAAACTGTTTTCGGGTCTGGGTATATTCCAAAGCATTTTCATAAGCACCACGGGCGCAGCCTACCGCCTGCCAGGCAACCCCTGCCCTCGTCATTTGCAATACCTTAGCGGTATCTTTAAATGAGTTGGCATTTTGTAAGCGATCGGCCTCTTCTACCTCGCAATTGGTTAAGGTAATGATTCCATTCTGCACGATCCGCAATGCCATTTTATCCTGCATTTTCTCTACAGTAAAACCTGGATTGTCTTTTTTCACGATAAAGCCTTTTACTTCTCCGCTTTCCTCATCGCGTGCCCAAATAATTAAGATATCTGCAAAGGTGGCATTACCAATCCATTTTTTCTGACCATTTAAAATCCATTTATCGGCTACCTTTTTACAGGTTGTGGTTAAACCGCCAGCAGCGGCAGAGCCAACTTCGGGTTCGGTTAATCCGAATGCACCAATAATTTTAAATTGCTGCATGAGCGGTAACCACTGTTGTTTCTGTTCCTCCGATCCACATAAATAGATCGACCCCATGGCCAGGCCGCTCTGTACACCAAAAAAAGTAGAAATCGAGGTATCAATCCTGGCCATTTCCATCGCTAAAATACCTTCCATTAAATTCGATTTCCCCGGACAGCCATAACCTTTATAGGTTAATCCACAAATGTTGAGTTCGGCAAGTTTTGGAATAATTTCGAAAGGGAATTCAGCTTTGTTCCAGTAATGGTTAACTATGGGTTTTACTTCTTTTTCTAAAAAAGCACGTACTTTTAACTGAAGCTCACGGTCTTCATCTTTGAGCGCTTCATCGCCCAAATGGTAAAAATCACCTTCAATGGGTGGTAATTCTTTCTTTTTACCCGATCCACCCATCATTTTCATCATTCCCTGGATTTGTTTATCATCCAGGCTTGATATGGTTTCGACCATTTTGGGTAAATCGACTTTTTTCGATAAAGCCTCTAACTTATCGAAATCTACGTGTTTAAAGAGATTGTAAGCGTTTTTGAGAGAAGAGAATATATTCGCCATTATTATTCGTTTTGAGAATAACAAATAAAGGGCGGTTTTGTTGGACTCCGGGCTTTGTCATTCTGAGGAACGAAGAATCTTTAACCGATGAAAAAGATGCTTTGTGCCTCGCACGATAAGAGTACAAAAAAATTTGTTGTATTTGCGTTAGTGCATTTACCTGAAAGATTCTTCTCTGCGCTCAGAATGACAAATTTTTCTACCTTAAATCAAACAAATTATCAACACCCAACAATTTCCGCGAAGTAAAGCCTTCGCCAAAAGTGGCGCCAATGCTTTTACCAAATTCTCTTGAACGGCCAATTACGCTTTCGAAAAATTCCGGCGATGAAATATAAGTTTGCAAACCATCTACATCAGGATTATAAAACTGTGTTTTAAAAGCCTTAATCGATTCAATTTTCTTATCCATGTGATCAGAAATATCTACAATAATATCAGGCTTCAAGTATCTGTCCTGGATGTATTGCAACAGCAACCTCGGGCGGTGGGCCTCTTGTTTAATACCATCTATCAACGTTTCTATTTTTGGTAAACCTGATAAAAAAACCGAATCGTACACCAGGTCGCCTGCCCTTCCATGATCAGGGTGACGGTCTTCCAAAGCATTGCTTAAAATAATTTCGGGTTGATATTTTCTGATGACTTTAATCACTTCTAAACGGTGAAATTCATCATTCTGAAAAAATCCGTCTCTCAATCTTAAATTTTCGCGAACATGTAAGCCCAAAATTTTTGCAGAGTCTGCAGCCTCTTCATCTCTTGTTTCTGCTGTGCCACGCGTACCCAGTTCGCCTCTGGTTAAATCTACAATTCCAACTTTTTTACCAAGGGCAATATGTTTTAAAATAGTACCGGAACAGCAAAGCTCTGCATCATCAGGATGCACGGCTATAACTAAAATATCTAACTTCATGACGTAATTATTGGGTATTTTGGCTCAGCAGTTGCTGAATTTTCTTTTTAATTTTCGAACTCAACGGCTTGGTGAAGGGCAAGAAATAATCTTCCAGTTCGCCATTTTTGTTCAGCAGGTATTTATGAAAGTTCCAACGGGGTTTCGAACTTAATTTTGTGTTTTGCTTTTTATCGCTCAGGAACTGATAAAGTGGATGAGCATGTTCGCCACGGACCATAATCTTTTCAAAAACAGGGAATTTTACACCATGGTTAATCTCGCAAAAAGATGCGATATCAGACCCATTTAAAGGTTCTTGTTTTCCAAAATCATTTGTGGGAAAGCCCAGAATTTCAAAATCAGGGCTGTTAATCTCGTCTTTAAGTTGCTGTAATTCTTTTAACTGTGGCGTAAAACCACATTCTGATGCCGTATTTACAATTAAAACAACTTTGTTGCGGTAGGCTGATAATGGCTGCTCTTCGCCATTAATTTTCTTAACCTTAAACGAATAAATATTCGGAATGCGTTCCTGCATTATATGTTATTGATAAAATCCTGACGTACGGATAATAGACTCTATATCTCTATCTGTATTCGGATCGTAAGTGCTTTTTAAATTATGTCCTACCACACGGGCAACAATCTGATAAGAAAATGCAGCGAAACCGCCTTTGGTTTGCTTTACTATATCATATGTTGTTCTGCCTACTTCGCGGTCGATCAGTTTTGTTAAAATCTGACCCTGAGTAATCGTTAATTCCTTTATTTCGCGGTTAAACATGTCTTTAATTTCTTTATCGCATTGTTTAACCAGTTGTTTCTGTTCTTTTTTCTCGGGAGTCCGGGCCAAATCCTGTTCCAATTGCTCATATCGGCGTTTTGCAAACAGTGCATAAGGCATTACTTTTAGTACGTTATACCTTAAACGGTTGTAGGCAGCCTGTTCTGCCGGCGATTTCCAGATTCTGGCTGCGTAAATGTTAACCTCATTAAGTTGCATCCAGGGAATCATGACACCATTATCGTTTGTTGAGGCTACTCTAATCGTATCGCTTTTACCCTTTTTTGGAAATACAGGTGCAGCAGGATCCTGGGCTCGTAGCGAAATGCTGCAAATCATTACAATAGAAAGAAAAAAGAGCCCTTTAAATTTCATAAATTTATACTTTTACAAAGTTAGGTGTTATTTCATATATTAGTTGTTTCACAAAACTAATATAAGTTTTATTCATAAATAAGACGCAAATTTTTACGCAAAAAATACAAATGAAAACAGAGTTAGTGATTGATTTAGAGGCGGAAAAGCAAGAGATTCTAAAAAGATATAGGGCATTACTACGGGCAAGCAAATCTACTTTACAAAAGGGCGATAAAAAAGAAATCAGAAAAGCTTTTGATATGGCACTGGAAAGCCATAAAGATATGCGCCGTAAATCTGGCGAACCTTACATCTACCACCCTATCGCTGTCGCTCAGATTGCTGCTGAAGAAATTGGCCTGGGAACAACCTCAATAGTATGCGCCTTACTACACGATGTGGTAGAGGACACCGATATCACTTTAGAAGATATTGAACGTGAGTTCGGTAAAAAAACCGCTAAAATTATCGACGGCTTAACTAAAATATCTGGCGTTTTCGATACCAACAGCTCTTTACAGGCCGAAAATTTCCGTAAAATGCTGCTTACCCTGGCGGATGATGTGAGGGTAATCCTGATCAAACTTGCCGATCGTTTGCACAATATGCGTACAATGGATTTTATGCCCCGCCACAAGCAGCTTAAAATCGCTTCAGAAACCATTTATTTATACGCTCCATTAGCCCATAGATTGGGTTTATATGCCATAAAATCAGAGTTGGAAGATCTTTCGATGAAATATCTTGATCCTGATACTTATAAGTTCATCGCTAAAAAATTAAATGAGAAAAAAGCAGAACGTGCGCTTTTCATCAAAAAATTCGTAGAACCTATTGATGAAATTGTTCATGAACAAGGTTTAGTAGCCGATGTTTACGGCAGGCCGAAGTCAATCCACTCCATCTGGAACAAGATGAAAAAGAAAAATATCCCTTTTGAAGAGGTTTACGATCTTTTTGCGATCCGGATTATTTTGGACTCGGCCCCGGAAAATGAAAAGGCTGATTGCTGGAAAGCATATTCTATCGTTACCGATTTATACCGCCCCAATCCTGATCGTTTACGCGATTGGGTTTCCTCACCAAAAGGAAATGGTTACGAAAGTTTACACACGACGGTAATGGGCCCACGTGGACAATGGGTTGAGGTACAGATCCGTACGCAACGGATGAACGAAATTGCAGAGAAAGGTTTCGCCGCACACTGGAAATACAAAGAATCGAGTAACGATAACGGTCTGGATCAGTGGATCCAGAAAGTGCGCGAAATGTTAAGCAATCCTGAGGCCAATGCTTTAGATTTCCTTGACGATTTCAAGATGAATCTTTTCTCTGATGAGATTTTTATTTTCACGCCAAAAGGCGCTTTAATCCAGTTGCCTTTAGGCGCTACCGCATTGGATTTTGCTTTCGAGATCCATACCGATGTGGGCGCAACCTGTATCGGTGCTAAAGTAAACCACAAACTGGTTCCGATTTCATATAAACTGCAAAATGGCGATCAGGTAGAGATTATTACCTCGAGCAAACAAACCCCTAAAGAAGATTGGCTAAACGTGGTGGTTACTGCTAAAGCCAAATCTAAAATTAAGTCATCGCTAAAAGAAGAAAAGCGGAAAATTGCTGAAAACGGGAAAGAAATCCTGGAAAGAAAGCTAAAGTCATTAAAAATCACTTATAATACCGATAATATACAAAAGCTCAGCTATTTCTTTAAGCTGCCTTCTACACAAGAGCTTTTTGTAAATGTTGCCTTGGGCAAAATCGAGCTAAAAGACATAAAAGAATACCTGTCTAGCGAGAAAGAGGTCGAAAACCGTGGACCAGAACGTCCTGAAAACCTTTCTGTAGATGGAATCAAGAGTAAAATAAAAGGCGGAGAATCTGATATTTTACTGATTGGTGAAGATATGCAGCGTATTGATTATACATTGGCAGCCTGTTGTAACCCGATACCTGGAGATGATGTTTTTGGATTCATCACCGTGAGCGAAGGCATTAAAATACATCGTACCAATTGTCCAAATGCAGCACAGTTAATGGCCAATTATGGTTATCGTGTGGTAAAAGCCAAATGGAACAAACAACAGGAATTAACCTTTTTAACAGGCTTACGGATTGTTGGCATTGATGATGTCGGTTTGATCAACAACATTACCAGGGTTATCTCTACCGATTTTAAAGTAAATATGCGATCGATTACGGTTGATACCAATGAGGGGATTTTTGATGGTTCGATTATGATTTTTGTAAATGATACCGAACACCTGGAAAACCTGATTAAAAATTTATTAAAAGTTAGAGGGGTAACGGGAGTAACGAGGTTTGATGCCTAATTAGTCCGAAAGTCCGGAGTCCGATGTTGGAAGTCAGATTGCAGGATCAAATAGTCATAAGTCTTAAATCATAATGATCAGTACGACTAAAATAAATGCAAATACTATGTTCGATGAATTGACAAAATATAAAAAGAAGGACCATTTCTTCTTTCGAGCCACCGATACTTTAAGCCAAGTTTGCAATGCACCAACCAACCAAAGTGGAATTTATATTGTATATGCTTTAAAGAGTGGAAAAATTGAATTAATCTATATTGGAAGATCAGGAAAGATTGAATCTGATGGTACAATGTTCATTCGAAAAACAGGTTTGGGTGGCATAAAAGACAGGATTGTAAACGGGCATCAATTTGGTAAAATTGCCAGACGAAAATCATGGCCAATCCAAATGCTAAGTGAGGGGATTGAGGCTTTGGATGTTTATTGGTATGCAACACATGACATAAATTTAAATGACTGTCCAAGAGTATTAGAAAATAAGCTACTCAAGCGACATACAGAAATATTTGGGCAGCTTCCTAAATGGAACAGAGCTCTTTAACATGATTCAAATCACTACTAATAAGAGTGGCTTAGATAAAGGGGCAAGAAATATTGCATCACATGTTAAATGTATGGGTTATCTCAAGCTGCCACCTTCGCCAAGCCTCGGAACGTTATACGCTATTTGACAGATTGAACTTCGGACCTCTGTCTTCCTGACCTCCGACTTTATTTCAACGATCAAACACTACAACGATCAATCAATTCCCAAATCTGTGTAATCATTTAATCGGTGTAATCATTTTTCAAAACTATTTACCTACCTTTGAGTGGAGTTTAAAAACTATGTCTGAACAAAAAACAAATGAGCTCGTTCGCAAGATTTTTGAGGCTTATTTAGAAAACAAAAATCTACGTAAAACACCAGAGCGTTTCGCTATATTGGAAGAAATATATTCAAGAAACGATCACTTTGATGTAGAAACCCTTTATATCCACATGAAAAACCAAAAGTATCGCGTAAGTCGTGCTACGGTTTATAATACATTGGAGTTATTGGTTTCATGCGATTTAGTTACCAAACACCAGTTTGGTAAAAACATGGCACAATTCGAAAAATCTTATGGTTACCGCCAGCACGATCACGTGATCTGTATCGAATGCGGTAAAGTAGTAGAGTTCTGCGATCCCCGAATCCACCAGATCCAAACTATGGTTGGCGATCTTTTAAAATTTGATGTTAAACACCATTCATTAAATCTTTATGGTTTCTGCTCTGACTGCAGTATGGCCAGAAAAGTTAGCGAAAGTGCGGCCACAGTCGAAAAAATCAAACAAAATTAAATCAAAATACAAATAAAACCAGCTTAATTTATTAATAATGACGCAAGTAGATGTACTTCTCGGCCTGCAATGGGGCGATGAAGGAAAGGGAAAAATCGTTGATGTACTAAGTCCAAAATATGATCTTATTGCCCGTTTTCAGGGTGGCCCAAATGCCGGACATACTTTAGAGTTCGATGGCAAAAAATTCGTTTTAAATACAATTCCTTCAGGAATTTTTAACGAAAAAACCATGAACCTGATTGGTAATGGTGTAGTAATCGACCCTATTATCCTAAAAAGAGAGTTAGATAATTTAAAAAAAGCTGGTCATGATCCTGTTGCCGATGGCAAATTGGTGATTGCCCGTAAAGCGCACTTAATTTTACCAACCCACCAATTATTGGATGCTGCGAACGAAGCACGCATGGGTAAAAATAAAATTGGATCAACTTTAAAAGGTATCGGTCCAACTTATATGGATAAAACTGGCCGTAACGGTTTACGTGTTGGTGATACTACCCTACCTGATTTTAAAGAGCGTTATGCTAAACTGGTAGAAAAACATACTGAAATCCTTTCTCATTACGAAGGCTTCGAATATGAATTAGCGGAAAAAGAAGCATCATTCTTTGAAGCAATCGAATTCTTAAAAACCATCCCTCACGTAGATAGCGAACATTATGTGAATGGTTTCTTAAAAGAAGGAAAAGCGGTTTTAGCAGAAGGTGCTCAGGGAACATTATTGGACGTGGATTTTGGTTCATACCCTTTTGTAACTTCTAGTAACACTACAACTGCTGGTGCCTGTACTGGTTTAGGTATTGCACCGAATAAAGTAGGAACCGTTTATGGTATCTTCAAAGCATATTGTACGCGTGTTGGTGGCGGCCCTTTCCCTACTGAATTAGATAATGAAGTTGGTGAAAATTTACGCGCTTTAGGTCACGAATTTGGCGCAACTACAGGTCGTGCCCGTCGCTGTGGCTGGATTGATCTTCCTGCATTAAAATATGCCATCATGTTAAACGGTGTAACCGAATTAATTATGATGAAAGCTGATGTTCTCGATACTTTTGATACCATTTATGCTTGTACCCACTACGAATATAATGGTGAAACGATTGATTATATGCCATATGATATCATTTCAATCGAACCAAAACCAGTATTAAAAGCAATTGACGGTTGGGCTACTGATGTAACTAAAATTACTTCTGTAGATGAAATTCCAGCTAAATTGAGCGATTATATTGCTTTCTTAGAGAAAGAATTAGAAGTGCCGATTAAATTCCTTTCAGTAGGACCAGATAGAGCACAAACTTTAGCGTTACGTTAGAAACATAATTCGTCATGCTGAATTTATTTCAGCATCTATCTACTCTATTAACACTAATAGATCCTGAAATAAATTCAGGGTGACAATCAATTAAAGAAAAGCAATCCATAGCGGATTGCTTTTTTGTTTTTCAGTTAATTATAATAAAAAAATCGTCATTCCTGCGCAGGCGGGAATCTTACTGCAATAGGCTTCAGGATTACTTAACTATACCTAACGTAATCTCGACTGAAGCGTAGCGAAACGGAGAGATCTATCTAAACAGATTTCTCGACTACGCTACACTCCGCTCGAAATGACGATTTATATGAATGAAAGTGCTATGAGAAAATCAATAAGCCGCTCCAAAAGATAAAAATTAATTTCTTACAATACCATCTCTATTTTTACCTTTGCGGCAGCTTGAAAACCCCGCAAAACATATCCGATTTCAAACAAAAAGCATTGCATTGGGCCAACCAGTTCGAGATTTGTTGCTTTTTAGATTCAAATAACTACAAAGATGCTTATTCAGCTTACGATTTCATTATCGCGGCCGGTGCTCATGCAGAACTAAAATGTGGAGCAGGAAATGCATTTGATCAGCTAAAAAGTTTTCATTCTCAACATCAGCAGTGGATCTTCGGCTTTTTCAGTTACGACCTGAAAAACGAAATCGAAGATCTTCAATCTAATCATCCGGATCATTTAAATTTCCCAGATCTATATTTTTTTGTTCCAAAATACCTCGTAGCCTTCAAAAAGGGCAATGTTGAGGTTCTGATTGGTCCTGAATCGATTTTAGCGGACATAAATTCCTTTCAGCTTAACACAGGAACCCAATCTAAAAAAGTAACGATAGCGCAACGATTGTCTAAGGACCAATATATTCAAAAAGTAGGCTCCTTAAGAGATCATATTATTCGTGGCGATATTTATGAAGTTAATTTCTGTCAGGAGTTTTTTGCCGAAAATATAAAAATAGACCCCATTCAAACTTTTGAGGCGCTAAATCAAGTCTCTCCCACCCCTTTTGCAGGTTATTTTAAGGTTTATGGTAAATATATTTTATCTGCCACACCAGAAAGATTTTTGTGCAAACGTGGCTCAAAACTTACCTCACAGCCCATTAAAGGCACAGCTAAAAGAAGTTCTGATGTGGCAGAAGATGAAGCCATAAAGCTGCAGCTTAGAAACGACATTAAAGAACAGGCAGAAAATGTAATGATAGTTGATTTGGTACGCCACGACCTTACCAAATCAGCCGTTAAGGGTTCTGTTACCGTTGATGAATTATTCGGCATTTACAGCTTCCCGCAGGTACACCAGATGATTTCTACTATTAGCTGTGACTTAAATCCAGAAGTGCATTTTATTGATGCCATTAAAAATGCTTTCCCAATGGGTTCCATGACAGGTGCCCCAAAGGTTAAAGCCATGAAATTAATTGAAGAATACGAAGTGACCAAAAGAGGTATTTATTCGGGTTCTTTCGGCTGCATCAGTCCTGATGGTGATTTCGATTTTAATGTGGTTATCCGCAGCATTTTGTATAATGCCGATTCCAAATATTTATCTTTTCAGGTTGGAGGAGCGATTACCTACCAAAGTAATGCGGCTTCAGAATATGAGGAGTGTTTGCTAAAAGCCAGTGCGATATTGAAGGTATTGGGAGGTTAATTTGTTCATTAGTTCACTTGCCATTCATTCATTAGCCAGTTTGTCATTCTGAACGCAGTGAAGAATCTTTTTATTTCTTGCTTTATCCTCTCGTAATCGTTTTACACTTTCGAATTGCAGATTCTTAGTAAACTCAGAATGACAATTTTCGGAAAACAAAAAAGGCAGAAAATTCTGCATCTTGCAAAACCTTCCACCTCTATACCTTCAGCCTTCTACCTTATTTCTTATAATACTGTTGTGCTTCAGGCAAATATTTTTGAATCTGTGCAATACGTGTAGCATCACTTGGGTGGGTACTTAAAAATTCAGCCGGCTTTTGGGCTCCTGCAGATGCAGCCGACATTCTATTCCAGAAACTGGTCGCATTTTGCGGATTATATCCGGCCATGGCCATAAAAATCAAGCCCAAACGATCGGCTTCCAATTCCTGATTACGGCTAAATTTCAACATCGCAACTGGTGTACCAACGCCATATAATGTGTTAAAAATAGACTGCGTTTTAGGGTTTTTAGATAAAGCGACTCCCGCTGCTGCACCAACACCCTGGGCAACCATCTCCTGCGACATACGCTCAGCTGAGTGACCCGCAATGGCATGCGCAATCTCATGCCCCATAACAGTTGCTAAACCGGCGTCATCCTGGGTAACAGGCAAAATACCAGTATAAACCACAATCTTCCCTCCTGGCATACACCAGGCATTTTTTTCATTGTTCTGTACTACATTAACTTCCCATTGATAATCAGCAATCAGGTTGCCATAATTATTGCTGTTCATATAAGATTTTACAGCTGTAATTAACCTGCTTCCAACCGTTTTCACCTTTAAGGCCTGGGCATTTGAAGCGGGTAAAACGGTTGCTTTATTTTCTGTTAAAAAGGTACTATAGGCTTGGAATGCCATTGGCAAAACCTGATCGTTACTAACTAAATCAAATCGACTACGTCCTGTTAAAGGAACTGTAGAACATGAGTTAAATAATAAAATCCCAGCAACACTTGCTGTTAAAAATAACTTTTTCATAAATGCGATTTTAAATGATTAGTAATACCTATAGGTAAAGTCGATGATTAAACAGTAAGCCTATAAATAAGTTTTAAAGAAATGTGTTTTGTTAATTAATTAGTCTTCTTCCTAAACAAATACACTTTAGATTCTTTGCCTTTCAGCAATCTTTCGAGATTTTTTTGGTGCGTAACTAAGATTAAAATACAAACCACCATGCCATAAAGCACTTCAGATTTGATGGAAACCTGAAACAAGAAAACTACACTTAGCGGAAAAGTAAATCCGGCGCAAATAGAGCTTAATGAAACATATTTAGTTAACAACAATACCACCACAAAAACCAGAACGCAAAGCATAGATGCTTCGAAGTTAACTGCTAAAATCATTCCAAAAAGTGTGGCTACTCCTTTCCCCCCCCTGAAACCCGCAAAAACAGGAAATAAATGTCCCATTACCGCGGTCACCCCCAAGGCAAGTTGGTAGTTAACAAAAACAACTGAATTTTGTGGCCCGGTAACCGACATACCGATCAGATAGGCAAGATTGGTTGCAGTATAACCTTTTGCAATATCAATGATCATAACAGCAATTCCGGCTTTTTTGCCTAGTACCCTAAAAGTATTGGTTGCTCCCGCATTGCCACTTCCGTATTCCCTTACATCAACTCCATAGAATGCCTGACCAAGCCATACAGCTGTTGGTATAGATCCAAAAAGGTAAGCAATTAATAACGCGCTGAGAGAATAAACCGTAACCATAGCCTACAATGATACAAAAAATAAGCTTTCAATTTTATAGCAAATCACTTTAGTATGCTTTTAAACTCATATCCAGGCTTTTCACAGAATGTGTAAGCGCACCCATCGAAATAAAATCTACTCCACAAGCTGCATATTCTGCAACATTCTCTTCAGTAATTCCTCCGGAAGCTTCTGTAATAAATTTCCCGTCGATTAATGCAACGGCAGCCCTTAAGTTTTCAAAACTAAAATTATCAAGCATAATGCGGTCTACACCACCAATAGCCAAAACCTGGGATAACTCTTCTAAGTTCCTAACCTCAATTTCGATCTGTAGTGATTTATTCTGATTGATCAGATATTTTTGTGCAGCGGTAATGGCGTTTGAAATCCCTCCTGCATAATCTACATGATTATCCTTGATTAAGATCATATCATATAAACCAATGCGGTGATTTACACCACCACCAATCCTAACTGCCCATTTTTCTAAATAACGCAAACCGGGAGTAGTTTTACGAGTATCTAAAATCTTGGTTTTAGCCGTTTTTAACAGTGAAACAATACGATGAGTTTTGGTAGCAATACCACTCATACGCTGCATGCAGTTTAAAACCAATCGTTCTGCTATTAAAATAGCATGTGTACTTCCAGCAACGGTTAAAGCAATATCGCCTACTTTTACAGCAACACCATCCTGTAGCAATACATCAACTTTCAGTCCGGCATCAACCTCCTTAAAAATCTCAAGGGCCAAATCAATTCCAGCCAAAACACCATCTTCTTTGATAATCAGTTTTGCTTTTCCCTGCGTTCCTTTTGGAATTGTTGAAAGTGAAGTATGATCTCCATCACCAACATCTTCGGTAAGGGCATTTTTTATGAATTGATGTATAAGTTGAGTATCCAAAATATAGGTTTTATGCCGCAAAAATAAGAATTATTTATTAGCAGGCAATTTACTGAAAGGTTAAAGTGAATTTGTTAACATCAGAAGTTTCCAGCCTCCGCGACTTATGAAGTTGGCAAGGCATAGCGTTGGCAAAATTCCGTAAGTTCTGGATAGCCAATTAATCCTTAGCCGGTTCAATTCTTAATTCAGTAATTGAAAAGCTGGTATTGAATTTTTTCATGGTAATAGAAATCCTGAAGGTTTCTTTAGCAGTACTTAAAATAATTACGCCAAAACGATAATTTGGATTTGTATTAATTTTATGAAAAATACTTGTTTTTACCGGAGGATGTTTAATAAAAAAATCTCTCAAAATTTGTTCACCCTGTGCTTTTGAGTATACATCTTCTTCATCAACAATGATAAGTTCGATGGTTGAGGCGAAACTTTTAGCAATTTCTTTTGAGTTGCCAGCTTTAAAATACGAAGATAAATCATCAATTATATCTGCCTGGATGGCTGTAGGGTAATATAATGACGATAAACTAATAACGAGTAAAAATAAGCTCCGGATCATTTCTGTATTTTATACAGAACCCTATAGCTAAAATTATGCCATTAGCATATCAAAAAAAGGATTTCTTCATTTGTATAAGCATCAATAAAGTTATATTTGCCATATAAACAAAACACTAAACCATGTTATACATGAAAATGTTTTGATTTGGATCAATAAATTTTACAATAAAAATGGTAAACGATAAAAAACTCGCACTTATAATCCTTGATGGCTGGGGCTACGGAAAACAAGATAATTCTGATGCTGCATATGCTGCCAATACTCCTTTTTTCGATTCATTATTACAGAAATACCCAAATTCCAGGCTTGAAGCATCTGGTGAAGCAGTAGGCTTACCAGCCGGACAAATGGGAAATTCAGAAGTTGGACACATGAACTTAGGCGCAGGTAGAGTTGTTTACCAGGAGCTTGGAAGAATTAATAAGTCGATTACCGACAGGGAATTGCACCACAACCCGGTTTTGGTAAGTGCGTTCGATTATGCAAAACAGCATAATAAAGCAGTTCACTTCATCGGCCTGGTTTCGAACGGTGGGGTACATGCACATATCGAACATTTAAAAGCTTTATGCGATGCCGCAAATGAAGCAAATGTACCGAACACCTTTGTTCATGCTTTTTTGGATGGCCGTGATACGGATCCAAACTCTGGTCTGGGCTTTATTACTGATCTGGAAAACCATATCCAAAACACCAATGCTAAACTAGCAACCATGGTTGGCCGTTACTATGCGATGGACCGCGATAACCGTTGGGAGCGCGTTAAACAAGCTTATGATGTAATGGTAAATGGCATTGGCGAAAAAACCCAGGATGCCTTGGCTGCAATCAAAAAATCGTATGCCGATGGCGTAACTGATGAGTTTTTAAAACCAATAGTATTAACACAAGACAATGGTGCTCCGGTAGCGACCATTCAAAATGATGATGTGGTAATCTGTTTCAATTTCCGTACTGACAGAGGACGTGAGATTACAACAGCATTAACACAAAAAGATTTCCCGGAGCAGCAAATGCATAAACTGCCACTGTATTATGTTACCATGACTACCTACGATGAGAGCTTTGAAAAGGTAAATGTAATTTTTACCAAAGATGATTTAATCCAGACCATCGGTGAAGTATTGGCCAATAATAATAAAAACCAGATCCGTATTGCTGAAACTGAAAAATATCCTCATGTAACCTTTTTCTTCTCTGGCGGAAGAGAGGCTGAATTTGCCAATGAGAAACGCATTTTAATTCCTTCACCGAAAGTAGCAACTTACGATCTTCAACCTGAAATGAGTGCAGCAGGAATTACCGATGTCATTACCAAAGAAATGGAAACAGGATGGGCTGATTTTATTTGTTTAAACTTTGCTAATCCAGATATGGTTGGGCATACAGGCGTTTTTGAAGCGGTAGTAAAAGCGGTTGAAACTGCAGATAAATGTGCTGAAACCGTGGTAAACAAAGGTTTGGAAAATGGTTATTCGTTTATCCTTTTAGCCGATCATGGAAATTCCGAATTTATGGTGAATGGCGATGGATCTGCCAATACAGCGCATACCACCAACCTGGTACCTTGTATTCTAATTGATAAAGATTATAAAACCATTGCAGATGGTAAATTAGGCGACATTGCCCCTACTATTCTAAAAATATTAGGTGTAGCTATTCCGGCAGAAATGACAGGAAACGTTTTAGTATAATGGTTAAAAAACTTTTTATCCCGGTATTTGTTTTGGTTTTATTTTCATGCAACCAGCGGAAAGAAGCTGAAGCAAATACCAGTTTAAGTTATTTCGATGTTAAGGGTTATTTCGGAAAAGAAATTTCACGCCTGCAGCATTTAAATCCAGATGTAGATAAAACGGTGAGCATAAATGGTATAGCGGAACATAAAAAAGCCAAAATTACCGATTGGACAAAGGAACTTGCCATTTTTGTTAATGCCGATATCAATAAAACCTCCTGGAAAGGTAGTTTTAAAACTAAAGAACAAGATGGAATTGATATTTACACTTCCGATAATAAGAAAATCCCTATCAAGAAGATTTCTATAACCTGGAAAGGCCAGAAAGCAGGTAAAATAGAGATCATAATCGATAATAAAAACATCTTATACCAATCTCAGGACACTTTAATCTACTGCCCTGATAGCTTATACGAAATCAAAAAACAACAGAAAATCAGATTGCTAAAAGAAAAAAAGTATTCAGTTATTGGAAAACTGAAATAAAAAAAATGGAACCCGAAAATATTCAGGTTCCATTTTTTTTGAAAGGATGTATTTTATTTTAGGCTAGCAATCTGCGCCTTATCGTAGGTTACCCAATCAACAATATCTTTTCTTAATGGCTGCAAGGTTAATACCTTCTGAAAATCAGCGATAGAGTTATTGAACAAAGCTACACAAGCTGCTTTTTCTTCTTTTTTCTTTGCTTTAAAAGATCTGAAAATTGCATAATCCTTGTAAGCTAAGCCCCGGTTCTGAAACATCTGTACATCTTCATCACCATTAATTTCAATGGCTTTTGTAAAATCTTTGAGAGATGCCAGATAAAAATTTTCGCGCATGGTATTTAACGATTCTTTGGGATCGTTAGCTATTTTCAACCTTGCGATACCACGATAGTAGTAAGCGGAAACCGCTCCAGGTTTGATGTTTAATAACCGGCTGTAAGTGGCAATACACTTCTCGTATTCGCGATTTTGGAAGTAAGAATATCCAAGCATCTGAAGTACGTTTGCATTATCAGGAGTTTTAGTATCTGCTTTTTCTAATTGTATAGCCGCAGTTTTATAATCACCTTTCATCATAGCCTGCATGCTTCTTTCGTAATTGCTTTGCGCAAAACTACTCGTTGATGTAAAAATAATTAACCCTAAAATCGCCTTTTTAAAATAGTTCATGTATGAGTAATAAGTTAACAAATCTAACGCCTAACAGAATTTTATAGGAGAAATTTTTTGCAATATAATCCTATTCTGATAATTTAAAAGTTTTTAATTTTCTTTCATTCACAGCAGGTGCCCTAAACATTAGCTTAAACGCTAAAAAATGCTTAATATGATATTGGCGAAAATATTTATATTTTTCTGCCTTTTTAACATAAGATTAATATTATTTTCATTTTGGCACAAGAGTTGAATTTATTAAGCGAATACCAAAATTAAACAAATTGAATGCGATCAAACTGCCAGTTTGTCGTTAGCGGAAAATGTGATAATGAGTAAACAAGATATATTTGATTTCCATACAGCAATGCCAATCATAAATGAAGATACAGAGTTTTTTCCTTTAATGTCTCAACAAGACGAAGAGGAAATGAACAATGAGGAAACGCCTGAAACGTTGGCCATATTGCCTTTGCGAAACACAGTTTTATTTCCAGGAGTAGTTATTCCTATTACTGTTGGAAGAGATAAATCGATTAAGCTAATTAAAGAAGCTTACAAAGGAAATAAGATTATTGGTGTTGTATCTCAAAAAGACGTTTCTATTGAAGATCCCACTTTTGAGCAACTTAACACTGTTGGTACTGTTGCCAACATCATTAAATTGTTGCAGATGCCTGATGGGAATACGACTGTAATTATTCAGGGTAAACAACGCTTCAGCTTAATTGAAGAGGTGCAGAATGAACCTTATATCAAAGCCGTTGTTAAAAAGTTCGAAGAACAAAAGCATAAGGCGGATAAGGAGTTTAAAACATTAATTGCTTCTATACGCGAGATGTCTGCACAGATTATCCAGCTTTCACCAAATATTCCGAGCGAAGCCAGCATTGCACTAAAAAACATTGAGAGCAATTCATTTTTGATCAATTTCATTTCATCAAATATGAATGCCGAAATGGCGGATAAGCAAAAAATCCTTGAAATGGATAAATTGCAGGAAAGAGCGCAAAAAGTAATGGAACTCTTAATGGTCGAATTACAGATGCTGGAGCTGAGAAATCAGATCCAATCAAAAGTGCGTACCGATTTAGATAAACAACAACGCGATTATTTCTTAAATCAACAGCTAAAAACCATCCAGGAAGAACTGGGCGGAAATTCTGCTGATTTAGAATTTGATGCTTTACAGGAAAGGGCTAAAAAGAAAAAATGGACCCAGGGCGTTGCTGATCATTTTGATAAAGAAATAGATAAGTTAGGTAGAATGAATCCTGCTGCGCCTGATTATTCGGTTCAGTTAAACTACTTAGAACTACTATTAGATTTACCCTGGAGCGAATTTACAAAAGATAATTTTGACCTAAAAAGAGCACAACGCATCTTAGATAAAGATCACTTCGGTTTAGAAAAAGTAAAGCAGCGTATTATCGAATACCTGGCTGTGCTAAAACTAAAACGTAATATGAAAGCGCCTATTTTATGTTTGGTTGGCCCTCCGGGAGTTGGTAAAACATCTTTAGGAAAATCAATTGCAAAGGCATTGGGCCGTAAATATGTACGTATGGCATTGGGTGGTATCCGCGATGAAGCAGAGATTCGTGGCCACCGTAAAACTTATATAGGTGCCATGCCGGGCCGTATTATTTCATCAATTAAAAAAGCCGGAGCAGATAACCCTGTTTTTGTTTTGGATGAGATTGATAAAGTAGGTACTGATCACCGTGGTGATCCATCATCAGCTTTGCTGGAGGTTTTAGACCCTGAGCAGAACAATGCTTTTTACGACCATTATGTAGAGGTGGATTACGATTTATCAAACATCTTATTTATTGCCACAGCAAACTCTTTAAGTACGATACAGCCTGCTTTGTTAGACCGTATGGAGATTATTGAGGTGAACGGATATACTATTGAAGAGAAAATAGAGATTGCAAAAAAATACCTGTTACCAAAACAGAAAGAAAACCATGGTTTGCAGACCAAAGATATTAGCCTTAAGACTACCCTGATCGAAAAAGTGATCGAAGATTATACAAGAGAATCGGGTGTGCGTGGCTTAGAGAAAAAAATCGGCTCTTTGGTACGTGGTGTGGCTACTAAGATTGCAATGGAAGAGACCTACGAAGCAAACTTAAGCAATGATGATGTTGAGCGTATTTTAGGTGCCCCGATTTACGATAAGGATTTGTACGAGGGTAATGAAGTTGCTGGGGTAGTAACAGGTTTAGCCTGGACAAGTGTTGGAGGTGATATTTTATTTATTGAATCGAGTTTAAGTCCTGGGAAAGGAAAATTAACCTTAACCGGTAACCTGGGTGATGTAATGAAAGAATCAGCAGTAATTGCTTTGGCTTATCTACGCGCCCATGCAGCTGAATTTGGTATAGACTACACTTTATTTGACAATTGGGATGTTCACGTTCACGTGCCTGCAGGTGCTACACCAAAAGACGGACCATCCGCTGGGGTAACGATGCTTACGGCTTTAACTTCTGCATTTACGCAACGTAAGGTAAAACAACATTTAGCTATGACTGGTGAGATTACTTTACGCGGAAAGGTACTTCCTGTTGGTGGAATTAAGGAAAAAATTCTTGCAGCAAAAAGGGCAAATATTAAAGAAATTATCCTTTGCAAAAGCAATCGTAAAGATATTTTAGAGATTAAAGAAAGTTACATTAAAGATTTAACGTTTCACTATGTAACTGAAATGAGCGAAGTAATTGAATTGGCATTAACTAAAAATAAGGTAAAAAAACCTATAGATCTGAGCGTTAAAATTGCTCCGATTGTAAACTAATTGCTAATTCTTTTGGATTAACGATCAAAAATCCAATTACAATAAATACTTTTATAGCTCAGGTAAATTGCCTGGGCTTTTTTATGAGATCATTTTTATTTACCATAGTTTTCTGTTCGGTTGTTTCAACCAGTTTTGCCCAATCTTTTAAAAACGAATTCGGTTTTAAAACTGAAAACGACGCTTATCTGGCTACTTTAAACGATCGATATTATACCAACGGATTATTTATCTACTTCCGCCGGGCCATTAATACGGAAAAACTATCCGATAAGATCGAAAAGAAAACCTACGAAATTTCTGCCGGACAAAAAATGTATACGCCCTATTGGGGCCAGGTACCAAATAAAGCAGATCAGGACAGGCCTTTTGCAGGTTACCTTTATGCCGGTGGCGCTTATTCGGTTTTCTACAAAAATGAAAGTGTTCTAAAAACAAGTGTAGAATTGGGAACGGTTGGCCCCAACTCACTTGCTCAAACTGCGCAACGTTTCCTTCATAAAACCGTAGGTTTTTATACTCCTGCGGGCTGGGATTACCAGATTAAAAATGAACTGGCCGTAAACTTTGCCGCAAATTACAGTAAACTACTTTTTAGACCTGAAGATCCTATCTTAGATATCAGTGCACAGGGTTATGCCAATTTAGGCACCACTTTTTCAGGGCTAGGCGCGTCGGTTTTATTTAGGGCAGGTAAAATCAATCAATTGTTCAATAGTGCTTACCATAATGCGGTAATTGGAAATTCGAAAACAAAAAGCCTAAATAATTCAGAGTTTTTCTTTTACGTTAAACCGCAGCTAAACTTTGTTGCCTATGATGCTACCATACAGGGAAGCCTTTTCAATAACAACAGTCCGGTAACATTTGGAGTAAAGCCAATCGTTTTTGAACAACAGTTTGGCGTAAATTATAGTTCGAAGCGATTTACAGCTGATTTTAATGTGATTTTTAAAACGAAAGAGGTTAAAAGTGTGGCAAAGGCGCAGAATTATGGTGGTTTGAGTTTATACTACAGGTTTGGGAAGAGTTAGCTAATTGTTAATATTGTTTTATTGTTAGATATTCATTGCTTACTGCAAATCGCCTGATGTAAACCATATTAATTTAGTTACTAATTTACATCGCATGAAAAAAATAATCCTTTTTATCATTTCGTTTTTCATAATCGGTGCGGCCATTTACAATTTATATCCCGAACAAAAACTCCCACTAAATACCGAAATTGATTACATTATTGTAAAAAAATCTGATCGGCAGCTATTTGCTTACACGAAGCACAAGCTGATCAAAACATACAAAATTTCTTTAGGTGATAATCCCTTGGGCCATAAGGAATTTGAAGGTGACGAAAAAACACCAGAAGGGTTTTATATCATCAACGCGAAAAACCCAAATAGCGGCTACCATAAAAATCTTGGAGTATCTTATCCAAATAAAGAAGATATTGCCAAAGCTAAAGCCCTGAATAAATTACCTGGTGGCGATATTAAAATACATGGAATTCGAAATAAATTAGGCTTTATTGGCAAGTTTCAACGATTTTTCGATTGGACAAATGGCTGTATGGCACTAACCAATAACGAAGTAGACGAATTGTTTTATGCCGTAAATATTGGAACTAAAATAGAAATCAGGCCTTAAATTTATTTTGGATTTGAGAGAATTGGTTATACAATAAAGGGCAATTAAATTGCCCTTTATTGTATCTATTTAATTTGTCAGTTTAACCACCTTTGCGGCATAGTACTGATCGAGGTAAGCTTTTACTTCAGCTTTTTTAGCTGCATCATCAATAAAGTTATATAGTGGGGTCAAACCATCATCCGAAGCGCCTATAAAAGTTGCTTTATCCTCTGTAGTAGAAGCAACCCAATTGTTAAGGTTCACAATAACTCTGTTATTTATGGTTTCGGGCTTTAATTTGCTAATATCACCTCCTGTTGAACTATAATAGATCTGGGCAGCAGTATTATCATTTAAATTGCGTAGGATAGGCTCATCCAAGTAGCCGGTAGGCAAGCCAAATGTCCTTTTTAACGTATAACGTAATCCTTCCATAATAATCGCCCCCCGCCTCTCGTTCTGAGGTGCTTCTGCCTGGTAAACAACGTCAAATTTAGAACCTATTTTTATGTTTGTTAAAACATGTGTTCCGTATTTACTAACAAGTTCCTGAGCAGATAATAAAGTAATATCTCTCTTAAAATCTGCTGTTAAAAATTTATTTACCGACTGGTCGTAATAAAACTTATACACCTTCCAGGTTATGTAATACGAATAGTGTCCGTAAACATATTTTTTATTAGTAGCATCCGTTCCTGGAAATACCTGATTAATGGTATTTCCAAAGAGTTTTAAACCCTTGGTTGCGTTATATGAATTAGAGAATTTTGTTGATAAATCAACGGCACTTTCAGCCTGAGTAGTCCTCCACGAAGATTGTGTACCTCTTATAAAAACAACGTTATATGTTCTGTCGGCATCATAAGCAGAAATATCGACTACATTGCCTCTTACAGAAGCCAGATCATTAAACTTATCTGTAACATCATATCCGAACCCTAAAAAATTGAAGGTTGCAGATGGTGGATATAAAGGTTGAGTATCCTGGGTTGCTCCCTTAACCGTATAGGCAATATCAGGGGATAATTTTTCTTCAGGAACTGGGTTTGGAATTTCTTCAGGATTTTTCTTGCAGGCAGCAAGTGTAGCCATAAAGGCCAGCGCTAAAATAGTTCTTTTCATTTGGTTTAATTATTTGTGTGTGCTCACCAGTGTCAATTTTGGTGCCACTTACACAACAAATTCTGGTATTTGAATGGGTTTATCAAAAGGTAAATCAAAACAACTAAAAGACAGCAACAGTATAACCATAAATCATTATAGATCAATTACTTTCCTGTTTTTCTTCTTTTCAGCTGTTGAGGCTTTATTTTTTAGCCGCTTTTCGATAACGCCTTTGGGAATTTTGGTTGGCTTTCTTTTTTTCTGAACGGTTAGTGACCGCTTTAATAAATCAATCAGTTTTGCAATGGTTTTCTCTTTGTTTAAAAGCTGGCTTCTATCTTCCTGCGAAACAATATGCAAGAGTCCTTCAGAATCTAAACGGTTTTGAAGTTTCTCCTTTAACAGTGTTTTTTCCTCGTCGTTGAAATGCTCAAAGGCATCGATATTAAAAATGAGCTCTACCTTACTCGAAACTTTATTTACATTTTGTCCTCCCTTACCCCCACTTCTGGAAGTTTTAAATGTAACAGACCGTAAAATTTCTTCTCTTGTAGGTAACATGCTACAAAAGTAAGAAATTAGGACTAATAAAATCTTATTCTCCTTCTTTGGTTTCGCTTACCTTACTACGTAAACCTACAATATCTTTATCCAACTGGTAAATTCCTCCCCTATCGTTACCCACTAATTGCAGTTTCTCTAACATGGTTTTTGCCATTTTTTCTTCTTCCAGTTGTTCATCTAAATACCATTGTAAAAATTTAAAAGTCAGGTAATCTTTTTCGTTCAACGAAAGTTCTACCAGATCGTTAATGCTTTTTGATACCAACAGTTCATTATCAAGGAAATCCTGAAATACCTCTATTACCTGCGAGAAAGAATTTTTAGGCATATCTAATGCGGTTATTATGGCATGTCCGTCGCGGTCGTTAATATAATGAATCAACTTCAGCATGTGGTGGCGTTCTTCGTCGCTCTGGCGGTAAAAAAACTCGGTATATCCTTCTAAACCCGGCTGTGTTTCCAGCCACGAGGCAATGCCCAGATAAACTTGTGATGATTCGGCTTCCAATTTAACCTGGTTATTCAGCGCCGCCAACATTCTTTCAGATAGTAACATAAATTTTCTATTTATTTTTCTAATTAAACACATCCAGCAAATCAATGTTTTAGCAATACCTTGTTTATAATCTATCTTAAAAAAATTCAGCATTCTGTTTCTATTTTTTACCTTTGCGCTACGATGAAGAAAAACCTGGTAATAGCAATAGATGGCTATTCATCTTGCGGAAAAAGTACATTAGCGAAAGCACTGGCTAAAAAATTAGGTTTCATTTATGTAGATAGCGGGGCAATGTACCGTGCCGTAACCCTATATTTTTTAAGGAATAATATCGATATTACTGATGATGCTAAAGTTGTTGATGCTTTACAGCACATTGAACTGAATTTCCACTCCCGCGATTATGAATCGCACATTACCCTTAATGGTGAAGAAGTTTCTGATGAGATCCGTCTAATGCCTGTGTCTGAAAATGTAAGCGAGGTTTCGGCACATAAAATTGTACGCCATGAAATGGTGAAACAACAGCAGCGCATGGGCAAATCGAAAAATATCGTAATGGATGGCCGTGATATTGGCACCACCGTTTTTCCTGATGCACCGGTAAAATTCTTTATGACAGCTGATCCAAAAATCAGGGCCGAACGCAGATTCAAGGAACTGGAAAGCAAAGGCAATAACGAAACTACGTTAGAAGAGGTTTTTGAAAACCTTGCACACCGTGATTATGCGGATACCACCCGCAAGGAAAGTCCGTTGGTTAGGGCCGATGATGCCATTATTTTAGATAATACCGATCTTACACAGGAAGAACAATTGGATTTTGCGCTGGAGAAAGTTAATCCGTTTTTGGTTCATTAGTCAGCAGTTTCATTAGTCAGCAGTTTCATTTGTTCACTGGTCAATGGTTTAGTAGTTGATGGCCATATTGGTTACTATGAAGCGACGAAAAATATTACAAAGGTTTGGTTAACTGGTTAATTGTCTAAATCGATTAACTGACACCCAAGCTATTAACGATGAACTACCTAACTACTGGTCCTTCGACTCCGATACCATTGACAGGACACCAATAGAAAGGTCGTCATCTCGACTGTAGCGCAGCGAAATGGAGAGATCTATTTCGTTAGATTTCTCGACTGCGTTGCATTCAGCTCGAAATGACGGTAGCTCGATGGATTTTTACGAGTAGATTAATACTGTCATTTATATTGATTTTTATGAAATAAATTAACCCTCAGGATGACATACCGAGGGAAGAATTGATTTTTTTTAATATAGTTGGGTCTATGAACTATCTGGCAATCAAACTTTGACTTCAGAAAAAAATTCATATTTTTAGCACATAACCCAAATGTTGCTATGAAATTAAAATCAATTTACCTTACTGTATTATTTCTATCCCTTTTTATTTTAAATGTAAATGCCCAAAAAGGCTGGATCAATCTCTTTAACGGAAAAGATTTAAAAGACTGGAACATTAAAATTGCAAAACACGGCTATAAAGAAAATTATGCCAATACTTTCCGTGTAGAAAAAGGTGTAATGAAAGTGAGTTATGACGGATACAATGAATTTGACCAACAATATGGTCATATCTTTTATAAACAACCTTTTTCTGCCTATCTTTTAAAAGTAACCTATCGTTTTGTAGGCGAACAGGCTAAAGGTGGCGAAGGCTGGGCAACCCGAAACAGTGGTGCCATGTTACATTGCCAGGATCCGGCAACGATGTTAAAAGACCAGGATTTTCCGATTTCTATCGAAGGGCAGATTTTAGGTGGAGATGGAGAACATGAACGACATACCAGCAATGTGTGTACACCTGGAACATTGATAAATTATAACGGTAAATTGTTTACGCCACATTGTTTAGATTCCAAATCGAAAACCTATGCAGGCGACCAATGGGTAACCGCAGAATTTTTAGTCTTAGGTGATTCTGTTATCAAACACATCATAGATGGCGAAGTGGTTTTAGAATACACCAAACCTCAAATTGGTGGCGGCAACGTCTCTAACTTCGACCCGAAAGTTAAAACAGATGGTAAAGCATTAACATCAGGTTATATATCATTACAAAGCGAAAGCCATCCGATAGAATTTAAAACGGTAAAACTTTATGATTTAGCAGCCTATATGAAAAATAAGACCAAACTGGACAAAGTATTGGCTAAAATATTAAAAGAGTAAACCATATTACTACTTAGTTGTTGAATGATGATGTAAAAACATTACACCTAAATTTATATGATGCTCAACACCCGTTTTTTCAAATCCCTTTCCCTGCTATTCTTTCTTTTAGTTGCCAATATCGCTTTTGGGCAAACTGCTTACAAAGTAAAAGACATCCCCGATCCTAAAAATAATGGGGGTGGTTATGTAAGTGACCCTGATAAAATATTGGGTACCAATGCGGTTTCGGAGCTCAATAGTACCATCTCCGATTTCGAGACTAAAATCAATGTGCAAGTGGCAGTGGTGGTAGTTAACGATTTCGACCATGATAAAGAGGATTTCGACTTTGCTTATGAGCTGTTCAATACATGGGGAATAGGTTCAAAAACCAGTAACAATGGTTTGTTGTTATTTATTTCAAAGGAGCGCCGTAAATACAGGTTTATTACGGGTACTGGTGCAGAAGGTGTTTTACCTGATGTAAAGCTTAAACATATTGCCGAACAACAGCTTATACCAGCTTTTAGAGAAAATGATTTTGCCACCGGAATTACCAATACCATTAATGCCATTGGCGAGGTTATTTTAAAACCTGAACATAAATCGGAGCTCAACCAATTGTTTACTCAGAAAGAAAGTGGTAATGATTTAGAAGATTTCTTACTACCTACCGGGATAATCATTCTGCTTTTTTGGGCTGCATTCAAAATTTTAAACCGGCAGGCTAAAAATGCTACAAAAGATAAATCCAAGTCAGATGGAAACCAATATGAAAAGATTGGAAAAGGCTGTGCGGTGGCGATGATGATCACTTTTGTAACTGGCTTTATATTCTTCTTTTTTGGTGGACTGGAATTAGTTAAAAAAATAAGGCCAAAAGATGTTCCGATTATTCTGTATGTTATTTTGGCTCTTGTACTTTTCGGCAGGTACCTTTTCCACATTTCAGCATTGCGAAAAATACACAATGACGATAAAAACTTTTTTAATTCGGTAAGTAGCTTTCATAAAAAGAATTTTTGGCTGATCATTTTTTCTCCCCTTATTTTAATCAACATTATCATCTATTTATTTAAAAGTGTTAAGAACATTAACCGATTTAAAGCAGTGCTGGATAGTAAGGGCCAGGAAATGCTGCGTTTGGATAGGGATATCAATATTGAAGGCGAACCTTTTTTAACAAAGGGCCAACGCAAAGAGGAAATAGTAAAAGCTTATGATTACGATATCTGGGAAAGTGCCGACCATAAAGAACATATCATTAAGGCATGGCCTGCAGAAAACTACAATAGCTATACTGAATGCCCGGATTGTTACTTTAGAACTTACAAACTAAATAAACGCATAACCACAAGAGCGGCAACCTACAGCCATGAAGGCCAGGCAAAACTGATAAATGAGTGCAGTTTTTGCAAAAAAACAGAATTTATAAAGTGGATTACACTGGCCATGCTGGTCGAATCGAAGTCATCTTCTTCTTCGTCTGGCAGTAGCAGCAGTTCTTCCTCTTCATCGAGCAGTAGCTGGGGCGGAGGAAGCAGTAGTGGCGGTGGTACAGGTGGAAGCTGGTAGTGTTAACTCAAATTAAATGACAAAGAAAAATATTTTGATCGCACTTGCCATTTTCATCATTCTGATCATTATCTATATGGCTAAGTTTACGGTCATTAATATAGCCTTATCTAATTTATCATTTCCTGATCAGCTGAAACATTACCCCTATTTAAATCAGGGAGCCCAATCAGAAAATTTTGAAGTGGATTATCTTTTCTATGATCCGGCAAATATAGATTACGATACCGAAACGGGGAGTTTCATTATTACCACTGCACATGTAAACCAGGATTTTGAGGTATACCACAAACTCGATGCAAATGGAAATTCAATCGATTCGCTCGTTAATGATAGCAGTGCCATTCATACCTTTCATAACGAAGGTGTGGTTTTTGGCGAAGATTATTTTATTGATTGGAGCACATCAGGTAATAAAAACAGACAGCCTTTTATTGATTTCCTGAACCAGGATTTTAAAATGGACGAAAAGGCCTGGGAAGAAATTTTTGAGACCAATTACAAAAATGCGCTTGCAGTAACCTATAAAACAGCAGCAGATTGGCATTCTTTAACTTTTTATTTTAAAACATCCAAAGGCTGGCTCGCCATGAATACTTTTAAAAACGATGATCGGATCTATCAGGATATGGGCTCAGAAAATGAGCTTGATTTTAAGGGTTACCCTATTAAAGGGAACAGATTTATTGCTTTAAAAAGCAGTATTACTGGGAAATATCCATTATTGAGTTATAAAAACCAGAATAATGTAGAAAACCAGCCTTATAATTGGACAGACCCGAAAAATCCTGTTATTCTAAAATATTTCAAAAAAGAGAACTTACAGGGCCGGGCGCCATACACTGGTTTGCCACAAACCTGGGGTGGCGACGTTTATCTGACCTTAAAACATAAAAGCCAGCTAATAGGGTTTAAAGAAATTGCGCTTAAAGCTGTTGGATTTTCTTCCGAACCAAAAATTAATCTGGATTTATATCAGGTCCCAAAAGCATTTGAAAATAAATTGGATGTTGCTTTTATTATCCTCTCGTATGGAACAAATATTGGCGACCGGGGTGGAAACGGTATTTATGTAATTAAAAAAAAATAGTTATATCTTATCGGTTCAAACTTAACGCTTTCCAAACATGAAAAAGGTAATTTTCATCTGTGCAGGTTTCTTTTTACTCTTAGTATGCTCTTGGATCGGCATCAGGATTTTTGGCATTTTCAATACCTATAGAAATGTTTCATCTGCCAATGAGCCCAATATTGCCATTAATCAGATCGTAATGGCTTCAAATTTAAAAGAAGCGAAAAAAGGCAGTCTCATTGTCGTGAAAGTAGGTGGAGTGCCTTGTATTTATAGGCTTTGTGCTGTCGAAGGAGATCAGATCGAAATAAAAAAGGGCGACGCTTATTTAAACGGCAAAATAATGCTGCAGAATTACGATACCAAACACAATTATAATTTTAGCAATCAAGTATACGACAAACTAATCAGTTCGGGTAAAATAAAGGCCGGAGAAAATATATATGCGATGGCTGATGAGGTTCATCTTGAACTTGTTGATGCTGAAGCTAAAAAAGCAGGCATTTATCAGCACAGACAGCTGGCAATGTTGGCATACCTTGATGAAAATATCGAGAAACAATGGCAGAACAGATGGAATGCAGATAATTTCGGCCCAGTACTGGTTCCAAAAGACAGTTTTTTCGTGCTTGGTGATAACAGGAACAATGCAAGGGACTCCAGATATATTGGTTTTATTAAAAAAAGCGATTTACTTGGTGTAGTTTTATAAACATTGGATTTAGAACTCTTTTTTAAATCCTATCCTTAGCTATTAAAAGTATTTTCTAATTTTGAAACTCTTAGCACGGTGTTTGCTTATAGCGTGTTTGCAATTACCGATTAAACTGTTTCGCAGAATCTTATACTTATGACTAGAATTTTCTTCCTCCTCATCGCTCTTTCTATTTTTGCTAACCGTTTAAGTGCGCAGGAAACTTACAAGGTCAAGGCCGATAAGTTGCGCGTAAGAGAAAGCAGCAATCCGAAAAGCAAGGTGATTGGAAATATTGCCCAAAATGGAAACATTACGGTTTTAGACGCAAGTAATGACAAATTTTACAAAGTAAAGTTTAAAAACCGAGAAGGTTGGGTAAGCAAGGATTTTGTAGAAAAAATTACACCGGCAGCTAAACCGACTACTCCGCAGGCAACTACTGCACAAACAGGTGCTGCCACTCAAACGGCAACAAGCACCGACATGTATCGCGTAACTGCCGACGATTTACGCGTAAGGCAACAAGCTGATCCAAAAAGCAAAATTGTAGGATACCTGCCTAAAAATGAAAATGTGGCTGTTATCGACTCATCGAATACGAGCTTCTATAAAATTAAGGTTACCAACGGTGAAGGATGGGTGAGTAAAGAATTTTTAGTCAGGGTTTCTCCTGTAAAAGCTGCAGTAGAAAAAACCAGCGTGACCGCATCAGTACCTCTGGTAAAAACAGATTACACGAACATTATCTTTTTTGCAGTTGTGGCCTTAATACTTATCACTATATTATACTTTTCGATTAAATATGCCAGTGGCAACAAATTTTTGATCGGTTTTGCAGTGCTTGTAATCCTGGTAACCGGATATTTCTGCTACATTACTTTTATACAGGCAAAAGTGGTAACAGGCACATTTGCAAGTAATGAAGATATACAATACAAAACCTTCAATTTTAAATCAAAAGATTCGGTAACGGTTACCGATGCCTACAGGGATTCGATTTTTACCTCTAAATATGTAGTTGAGGGTGACATGATCAAATTATATGATCAGCAAAACACCATTATGCTATTGATCAGGAATGACCATACCTTAATTGGCGAAGGCTTTACGAGGGGAACGTTTACAAAAAAATAAACCACCACCTACCAAACGTTCCTACGGAACGAAAAAAACATATATTTTTTTTCTACCCATGATTCGTCCCGATGGGACGGCAAATATTGTTATTTTGCAGTTTATATTTAATTGACATCCTTTAGTCATTGCTGTAAACCTTCCTGGCAAAATGGCAAAGATTAATTAAGAATTTATTTAACATACATTTTAAACCATTGCCTGTAAGCCGTCCCAGCGGGACGAATCATGGGTAGCCAATTTGTTATTGGCGTTTCGTTCCGTAGGAACGTTTGATGTTTTTTTTTACACAATCCTTTGTTTCTAAACCTGATAGAGCGGAATAGCCCGGAGCGTAGCGAGGACTATAAGCGATAGCGGGGCTGCTGTTCCCGATGAAATACGGAGCGCTCATTTTCAAATAATTAACCTTAAAATCACTATATAATACTTTCATATTCTCAAAGAGTATCTGGCAAATTCAAATAACCACCCCGCCTTTCAGGCACCCCTCCATGGGAGGGGAATTATAAAACGCTAAAAATCAGCAACATTTATTAAAAAAATCTTTTCTATTAATTAAAAAATTTTTACCTTTGCAGTCCCTAAATAGGGGAAAAAGGAGATAATTAATTAATGGCTAAAAAACAAGTAGCAGAAAAAGAATTAGCAGCTAAAACAGCTGAACTTCAGGGAGAAGGCGGACGCCTGACTGAAAAAGAAACTATTGAATCAGAAGCTGATTCAGTTTCGATCGAATCGATCAAATCATCATTAGCTACACCAACCGAGGATTTCGATTGGGATGCAGATGAAAAAGTTTTCGGTAATTACAATGATGCAGACCGTAAAAAGTTTGAAGATATGTATGCCGGAACATTCAATCAGATCACTAAAGGTGAAATCATCAGCGGTATTGTTGTTTCAATCAACAACAAAGATGTAGTATTAAACGTAGGTTTCAAATCAGACGGTTTAGTTTCTACTTCGGAATTCCGTGATACACCAGATCTAAAAATCGGCGATTCAGTTGACGTTTTCGTTGAAGCACCAGAAGATGCTAACGGTCAATTGATCCTTTCTCGCAAAAGAGCAAAAACCCAAAGATCATGGGAAGCAATTAACGAGGCTCTTGAAAATGATAGAATCATCAACGGTTTCGTTAAGAGCCGTACTAAAGGTGGTTTAATTGTTGATATCATGGGCGTTGAGGCTTTCTTACCAGGATCTCAAATTGATATTAAACCTATCCGCGATTACGATGTATACGTGGGTAAAACAATGGAATTTAAAGTTGTTAAAATTAACCATGAGTTTAAAAACGTAGTTGTTTCTCATAAAGTGTTAATCGAAGACGATTTAGAAAGCCAAAAAGTAGAGATCGTTTCTAAATTAGAAAAAGGTCAGGTATTGGAAGGTACTGTTAAAAACATTACTGATTTCGGTGTGTTCATCGATTTAGGTGGTGTTGATGGTTTACTTCACATTACTGATATTTCTTGGGGCCGCATAGAGCATCCAAAAGAAGTATTATCATTAGATGAAAAAATCAACGTTGTTGTTTTAGATTTCGATGATGAGAAAAAACGTATCGCTTTAGGCTTAAAACAATTAACGCCACATCCTTGGGAAAATTTAGATGCTAACTTAGCTGTTGGTTCTAAAGTAAAAGGAAAAATCGTAACTGTTGCAGATTACGGTGCTTTCTTAGAAATCATCCCAGGTGTTGAAGGTTTAATTCACGTTTCTGAAATGAGCTGGTCACAAAACTTAAGAAATCCACAAGAATTCTTAAAAGTTGGTGATGAGATCGAAGCTGAAGTTTTAACTTTAGACAGAGACGAGCGCAAAATGAGCTTAGGTATTAAACAATTATCTAACGATCCATGGCAAGAAGTTGCTGCTAAATTCCCAGTTGGAAGCAAGCACCAGGCAACTGTTAAAAACATGACTAACTTCGGTGTTTTTGTTGAAATCGAAGAAGGTATTGATGGTTTAATCCACATTTCTGACTTATCATGGTCTAAAAAAGTAAACCACCCTAACGAATTCACTAAAGTTGGTGATGTATTAGACGTAGTTGTTTTAGAATTAGACGTTGATAACCGTAAATTAAGCTTAGGTCACAAACAATTAGAAGAAAACCCTTGGGATACTTTCGAAACGATCTTCACTTTAGATTCGGTTCACCAGGGTACTGTTGTTAAAGTAACTGATAAAGGTGCTGTTATTGCTTTACCATATGGTGTAGAAGGTTTCGTACCAACTAAACACATGGTTAAAGAAGATGGTACTTCAGTTAAAGCTGAAGAAACCAATGACTTCAAAATCATTGAATTCAACAAAGAAGCAAAACGTATCGTAGTATCTCACGCCCGTATCTGGGAAGAGGTTAAAGCTGAAGCTGTAGCAGAAGAAAGAAATGCTAAGAAAAAAGAAGCTAAAGCTGCTGTAACTGCGGTTAAAAAAGTTAAAGATTCTGTAGAGAAATCTACTTTAGGAGACTTAGACGTATTGGCTCAATTGAAATCGCAATTAGAAGGCGAAGAAAGCAAAGCTAAAAAAGGCTAGTTCTTTTTAACTGAATATATTAATCCCGATAGCGAAAGTTATCGGGATTTTTTTGACCTATTTTTGCCACGGAAATACGGATTTCTTTGATGAATCGTCATTGCGAGAAGGCTTTTTCAGCCGACAAAGCAATCTCATTTTCATTCACCATATAAGAAATGTAAGAACATTGAAGAAATTTGCAACATGAGCTTATATTTTCTTAAATGTCTTATATGGTTCAATATTTGAAAACGAACGCAATCCTAAATCGGCAACTCCTGCCCCGCTGTCCGCTTTACTCCGTTACACTTCGTGCCCGCCCCCCATCGGGTTTATGTAACAAAGTAATTCGCCCTGCCAAACCTTTTCCTTTCATCCGCCTATAATTATTACTTTTGAAAAGCGTAACCAAGTCTTTTCAGCATGAGAAAAATTATCCTTTTGTTTCTGACGATTATTTCCTACAAACTTTCGGCACAGGAAATTAATATTATCCCACAACCTGTAAGTATTAAAACAGGAAAAAATACCGAAAAATTTATCATTGATCAAAACACAGAAATTATTTCAAATGATTCTTTATCAAATTCAGCTTTATTTCTACAAAATTATATTCTACAATATTATAATATAAAACTTCGAATTAATCCTAATTCAACGAGCAAAAAAAACATAATTAAATTAGAAATAATTAGCCGGTTATTAAAAAACTTAAACGAATACGAGCTTATAAGCAACAACAATCAAACAATAGTTTATGCATGTTCAGAAAACGGACTTTTTTATGGTATTCAAACATTAATTCAGTTAATACCTGAGACCAAATCTCATTTATTACAAATTCCTGCGGTCGAAATTACCGATTATCCACGTTTCGATTACCGAGGCATGCACCTCGATGTAAGCCGCCATTTTTTTGATGTAGCCTTTGTAAAACAGTACATCGACTACTTAGCGCTGCATAAAATGAATTATTTTCATTGGCATTTAACTGATGACCATGGCTGGCGGATCGAAATCAAAAAATACCCCAAACTAACCGAAATCGTTGCCTGGCGCAACGGCAGCATTATTGGTTTATGGCCGGGAAAAGGAAATGAAAACATTAAATATCAGGTATTGCCAACAGAAGTAAAGATTACGCCAAAAGATGCTGTACTCCAAACAGATGGCATTAAACATGGCGGCTTTTACACACAAGAACAGATTAAAGAGGTAGTTGATTATGCCGCCAAACGTTACATTACCATTATTCCAGAAATTGAAATGCCTGCGCACAGCATGGCCTTATTAGCTGCTTACCCTGAATTAGGCACCGAGCCCAATAAAAAATATGAAGTTGCCGAAACCTGGGGAATGATGAACAAATACAATAATGTATTGCAGGCTTCTGATACCACATTTAAGTTTTTAGAAAATGTTTTAACAGAAGTAATGGACCTATTTCCATCGCCATACATCCATATTGGTGGTGATGAAGCTTCGAAAATATGGTGGAAAAAATCGGATGTTTCGCAAGAGATCATGAAAGCCAACGGATTGAAAAATGAAAGCGAACTACAAAGTTATTTTATCCGCAGGATGGAGAAATTTGTAAACAGCAAAGGCAAAACCATTATCGGCTGGAACGAGATTTTACAGGGCGGTTTAGCACCAAATGCGGTGGTAATGAGCTGGCAGGGCGAAAAAGGTGGTATTGAAGCTACCAAACAGCAACATAAGGTAATTATGACACCTGAAATTAAAATGTATTTTAACCACGCCCAATTTGTAAAAGAAGACAGTTTAACTGCGAATAAGTTTTCGCCACTAATTGATGTATACAATTATGAACCTATACCAGCCGAACTCTCTGCCGAACAGGCAAAATACATTTGGGGCGGACAAGCTTGTTTGTGGAGTGAATACATTACCAATCCGGCAAAAGTGCAGTATCAGCTTTTCCCAAGGTTAGATGCCTTAAGCGAAATTTTATGGAGTCCGAAAGAAAAACGCAATTACCCTGATTTTCAAAAACGCTTAAAAACACAGTTTAAGCGATATGATTTAATGGGCATTACTTATTCGAAAAGGTATTTAGAAAATTAGTGAATGATCTGTTTTGCCACCTGCATCTGATAAGTACCCGGTGTAATGCCCACGATCTTTTTAAATGCCCTGATAAAATAATTGGCATCGTTAAAACCAAGCTCATAACTTATCGAAGCCACTTTTGTCCCAGGATGGGTAAGTAAGATTTTGGCTTTGTTAATTTTTTCTGCCAGGATAAAATCGTTAGGACTAATGCCCAGTTCGCGCTTAAACAACCTATAAAAGGTTGCCTTGCTCATACAGGCCTTATCGCTCAGACTATTGATGCTGATCTTCTCGTTAAGGTTAGATTTAATGTAGTTCAGCACAAAGGCCAATGGATTTTGATTGAGGTTATAACCTTCATCGCTGATGGTTTTAAGATTTTGGGTCTGCATAATGCGGACCAATAATTCCTTTAAAGTTAAATCGGCTAAAACATCTTTTTCTTTTGTCCGTTCAGAACAGATCCTGATTACTTTATTGATAAGGTAGGCAATCTCTTCATTGTTATAAAAATGATATTCATCGTAGTTTAGCAGCCATTTCTCATTACTGCCTTCTTTCGGGAAAAACTCGTTCAAATAAGAAATTGTTTTTTGGATCTGCTCCTGATCTATAGCCAGGGCGATACATTGGGTGGGATTAAGATCTGAAGCTTCAGGAAAATCAATTTCCATGGTAACGGCAGGCGGAACAATAACAGTTTGGCCAGGAAAATAATCAAAACCTTTCTTATCAAATAAATGCATTACCTTTTTGCCCCTCAGCATGCTCGTAATTACAAAATCATTAAAAGTAAGCGGAACTTTATACGATTCGGTATAGGTTTCGAAAACATTTAATTCGCAACGCTCTAAGGTATAAGAGGTTCTATTCTCTACCAAAGTTTGCAAGGCTTCCGATGCACTGAGATTTACCTGATCTAATGTATGTTGCATAAACCGAAAAGATTTGGTCAGACATATTTAATAAACTCAAATATAATTATTTCAGCTAGTTATATCGTATGGATAAATGCCAGCAACCTGCATGACATGACCTAATCTCCATTTGCTGACTGTTAAGATCATTATGGTTTCAATTTGGTTACATTTCCTGAAATAATAATGCTATCAATTGATTCGATTGTACTATCTGCTCCATAGGCTTTGCCATTAGGTTTGTATTAACCAAATCTTAAAAACGTAAAATCATGATGAGCCATCCCATTAAAATCCTATACCAAATCCCGCTCAAAATGATTTTTAAAATTTAATAATCAATAATAATTATGGAAAATTTAATTGAAAAACCATCATTCAAAAGCCATTACGATAATTACATTGGAGGGAAATTTGTAGCCCCGGTAAAAGGTGCTTACTTCGATAACATATCGCCAATTGATGGTAAAGTTTTTACTAAAGCAGCACATTCCACAAAGGAAGATTTAGAATTAGCCGTTGATGCCGCACATGAGGCATTTAAAACCTGGAGCAAAACATCTTCTACAGAAAGAAGTATCATTTTGAACAAGATTGCACAGCGGATGGAAGATAACCTCGAATACCTGGCGGCGGTTGAAACCATCGATAATGGTAAGGCAGTTAGAGAAACCTTAGCTGCCGATTTACCATTAGGCGTAGACCATTTCAGGTATTTCGCGGGAGTAATCCGTGCCGAAGAAGGTTCACTTTCAGAACTCGATCAAAATACTGTTTCGTTAATCGTACATGAGCCGATTGGTGTAGTGGCGCAGATTATTCCATGGAATTTCCCATTGCTAATGGGCATCTGGAAACTTGCCCCTGCCCTTGCCGCGGGAAACTGTGTGGTGTTAAAACCAGCAGAAAGCACACCAGTTTCGATTATGGTTTTAATGGAATTAATCGGCGATTTATTACCTCCGGGAGTAATAAATGTGGTAAACGGTTTTGGAGCTGAACTTGGACGTGCCTTAGTGACCAATCCTAAAATTTCGAAAGCCGCATTTACAGGCTCTACCCCTACAGGCAGATTGGTGATGCAATATGCAACCGAAAATATCATTCCGGTTACACTGGAACTAGGCGGAAAATCACCCAACATTTTCTTCAGTTCGGTAATGGCAGAAGATGATGCCTTTTTAGATAAAGCGGTAGAAGGTGCAGTAATGTTTGCTTTAAACCAGGGTGAAATTTGTACCTGCCCATCACGTTTATTGATCCAGGAAGATATTTACGAAAAATTTATTGCCAAAGTAATCGAGAGAACAGAAGCGATAAAAATCGGTAGTCCTTTGGATAAAACGGTAATGATGGGTGCGCAAGCTTCGAAAATCCAATATGAAAAAATTGCGCAATACATTAAATTAGGTAAAGAAGAAGGTGCCGAAGTGTTAACTGGTGGCGAGGTGAACGAATTACCTGGCGAATTGGGTGGCGGTTATTACATCAAACCAACCATCTTTAAGGGCCATAACAAAATGAGGATTTTCCAGGAGGAAATTTTCGGTCCGGTATTGGCAGTTACTACCTTTAAAACAGTAGAAGAAGCCATTGAAATTGCAAACGACACTTTGTATGGTTTAGGTGCCGGTGTTTGGACACGCGATGCGCATGAGCTTTACCAGGTACCCAGAGCCATTCAAGCAGGTCGTGTTTGGGTTAATCAATATCATGCTTATCCTGCAGGTGCTCCTTTTGGTGGCTACAAGCAATCGGGCGTGGGTAGAGAAAACCATAAAATGATGTTAGGCCATTACCGCCAGACCAAAAACATGCTTATTTCTTACGATAAAAATAAATTAGGTTTCTTTTAGTTGGTCTGAATGAGGAGCTGTGTTATAAATACAAATTGTCATCATGAAAATTCATTCTTTAGCTAAAACATTGTATTTGTGATGACACTTTGAGGGATATCGTCATTCCCAACTTGATTGGGAATCCTAATGCAATACGCTTTAAGATTCCCGCCTACGCGGGAAAGACGACCGCTCTTGGAATCTGGCATTACTTTTATAATACAACATCTTTCTAAAAACCCGTTTTCCAACCTAAAAAAACGATTATGATCGAGCGAATAGACAGTACAGAAAAAGCAAAAGAGCTGATTGCGATACTTAAAGAAAAACACGGGGAACTGATGTTCTATCAGGCCGGTGGATGCTGCGAGGGTACACAGCCCCAATGTTTCGAAAAAGGAGGTTATTACCTGCGAATGCGCGATGTTTGTTTAGGTGAAATAGAAGGTTGCGAGTTTTGGGTAGACAGAGACCTGTTCGAGTATTGGAAATTCTCACACTTTACTTTAGATGTACTGGATGGATTTGGTGTAGGTGGCTTTTCGTTAGAAACCCCGCTTCAAAAAACCTTTAAGATCCATTACCGCTTATTCTCCGAAGAAGAATTAAAAGATTTAACTCCGGTTAAAACGGCAGAGTAATTTTGGTTTATTTGGTTTAAACAGAAGCCAGTTCGGAGCAATCCAGCTGGCTTTTTTTGTTTATATATTCTATGATAAATCGTCATCTCGACTGGAACGCAGTGAAATGGAGAAATCTATCCCGATAGATTTAGCTTCGCTGAGCACTTCGTGGTTCTCAACTTCGTTTTACTGCGCTCTAAATGACAGCCCTCTGTAGCATAGCATTGTTCATTTCACTTCATTCCCAATACCTTGTTTAACAGAATTTCAGATAACTCTAATAAAGCACATGCACTATTTTAAAAATTTATGCAATCTTTGCATTAAAAATTAAACCATGCGTAAACTATTTGCCGTCCTTTCTACCATCATTACCTTATTTGCCATTAAAGAAACGGTGTATGTATTTACTTCTAATGAAGCAGACATGGTTAAGCAAAAAGCCATCATGATTGTAATTGCGTTAAGCATTACCATACCATTAATCATTTTAACACTTTGGCTTTGGTCGCCGGGTAGAAATAAAAATGGTCAACAAAATTAAGCTATAAACTTACTTTTCAATTCGGGAGTTGGCACCCAGCAACTCTCCTGCTTTCCCCACCATTTGTAACGGTTTTTGGCAATTATATCGTAAACCCAGTCACGTATAAACTTAGGAATAATTAGAAATGCATAAAGAAGCGGAGTTAATCCATTGAGTTTTCGGGCCACTCTTAGTGCCGCTGAAGATTTGGTATAGAGTTTTCCATCCTCCAGCAATAAAATGGTATTCAATTTTTCCGGATCCGCATTAAATTTAGGCAGCATTTCTTTAGCGTAATCACCTTGTAGTGCAGTAAATTTGAATTGATCCTTTTTATCATGTTCAATAACAAATTGCACAGATGAATTACAGAGGTTACAAATGCCATCAAAGAAGATTACTGGTTGCCGGATCATAGATTATAAAAATAAAGTTTTTTAATGCAAAAACAGCCATCGTTTTCTCAGAATATTAAGCTTGTAGCAGAAAGACTAAAGCTAAAAAAACATAATCCCTATTATATTTTATAATTCTATCATTTTACTTTAGTCTTTAAAGCACTATCAAAAAATAATTTTACGTTTTTATATTTTGATAGAGAACAATTTAGCCACGAAACGCTAAAACAATCCAGCTTCAACTTTCTTACCTTAAAACATTTTTATATATTTGCCCAATCCTTCTTCCATGCAAAAGAAAACACTTCTTGACGGACAAAAAATTCAGATTACAATTAAGAGGCTCTGCCATCAATTAATTGAAAACCACGACGATTTCGCAAATACCGTTTTAATTGGCATCCAGCCAAGGGGTATTTTTTTAGCAGATCGTATTCATCAGGATCTTCAGCTTATCCTTAAAAACAAGAAAATTTTAAAGGGAAACCTGGATATTACTTTTTTCAGAGATGATTTCCGCCGTAAAGACGGATTGGTTACCGCAAGTAGCAACTCAATCGATTTTATTATCGAAGGCAAAAAAGTAATCTTAATTGATGATGTACTTTGGACCGGCAGAACCATTAGGGCAGCACTAGATGCCTTGCTTGCTTATGGCCGACCAGAGAAAGTGGAACTTTTAGTTTTAATAGACCGGAGGTTTAGCAGGCATTTACCTATAGAACCTGATTATATTGGGCATCAGGTAGATAGCTTAAACTCGCAACAGGTAAAAGTAACCTGGGCGAGTGAAGGAAGTGAAGATAAAGTGATTTTAATATCCGAAAATAATAAATAAAATGGCAGCAGAAAAACTATCAACCCGACATCTTTTAGGCATTAAAGATATTAACCGGAATGATATCGAATTGATTTTCGAAACTGCAGATAATTTCAAGGAAGTAATTAACAGACCGATCAAAAAGGTTCCTTCACTTCGTGACATTACGATTGCCAATATCTTTTTCGAAAACTCTACCCGTACCAAACTTTCTTTCGAACTTGCTGAAAAGAGACTTTCAGCTGATGTGGTTAATTTTGCCGCGTCATCATCATCTGTAAGCAAAGGTGAAACCCTGATTGATACTGTAAACAACATCTTATCAATGAAAGTTGATATGGTGGTAATGCGTCATCCTTATGCCGGAGCAGGTCAGTTTTTAAGTAAACATGTAAAGGCTCAAATTGTAAATGCCGGAGATGGCGCACATGAACACCCAACTCAAGCTTTACTTGATGCTTTTTCCATTCGTCAAAAACTGGGCGCTGTAGCTGGTAAAAAAGTAGTAATTGTAGGCGACATCCTGCACTCTCGTGTAGCCATATCAAACATTCTTTGCCTGCAGCGTTTAGGTGCGGAGGTAATGGTTTGCGGTCCTACAACCCTAATTCCTAAACATATCCATCAATTGGGTGTAAAGGTCGAGCATAACCTTATTAAAGCTTTAAACTGGTGCGATGTAGCAAACATGCTGCGCATCCAATTGGAGCGTCAAGACATTAAATATTTTCCATCGCTAAGGGAATACGCCATGATGTATGGTCTAAACAAACAGATTTTAGATAATCTTGATAAAGAAATCATCGTCATGCATCCCGGCCCAATAAACAGAGGTGTTGAGATTACCAGCGACGTGGCCGACAGCAAACAATCGATTATTTTAGAACAGGTAGAAAACGGAGTGGCCGTGAGAATGGCTGTGCTGTATCTGTTGGCAAGTCAGGGGTAGATTAGTTTGGATTTCTTAGTCCGAAGTTCTCAGTCTATAGTCGTGAGTCCTCAGTCCAGAGTCATCAGCTGCATTGGTTGATGGCTTGATGTAATTCAAGATTTTATAGTGGCAGTTGGCAATGTAACAATCCCCAACAATTTAACAATTACCACAATACAGTTAACCAGTTTAAACAATTACCACGCTCGTTTTTTCCACATTCGTTCACCCCTGAATACCAAACCAAAAATCCTATCGTTAATTTGTGTTATTAACAGATGTTAATTACTTCTGTTGATAAGCTTTGATACTATTTCTAATTTAGTACCAACCATATTTGAAACCAATGCAGAAAAAATACTTACTAATTCCGCTAATTTTAGCTGGAAGTTTTAGCACTTACGCTCAGGTTAACGCGGTGCAGAACCTCAACAAAAACTATCAAACGGGCTTAGAATTATTAGACAAAGAAAAATACACTGCAGCTGCCCAACAGTTTAAACTTGTTGAGCTGCAACGTTATAAACCTTCTACCCAGACAGAGAGCAATGCCGAATTGTCTTTACTGAAAGAGAATGCAAAATTTTATGCTGCCGTTTGTGCACTTGAATTAACCAATGCAGATGCTGAAAGCTTGTTTCAGGCCTTTATCCGCGATTATCCGTTAAACCCGAACACCAAACTGGCTTATTTCTACGTTGGAAAAACTTATTTCAACCAAAAAAACTATAAAAAAGCTTTAGAATGGTTCGAAAAAACAGATCCTTCTACACTTTCGGGTAAGCAAAGAAACGAATACCAGTTTAAGCAGGGTTACGCATATTTCGAACTTAAAGACTACGACAAAGCAGAACCTTTATTCGAAAAAGTTAAAAAAGAAGAAGGCGATTTTCAGGAAAGTGCTACCTACTACTTTGCTTACATCAATTACTTAAATAAAGAATATAAAACGGCACTGGCCAACTTCGAAAAGTTAAAGGGCTCTCCTACTTATGAGGCGAGTTATCCATACTACATCACTTCGATGTACTATCTTGATGAGCGTTACGATGATGTAATCAGCTATGCCTTGGCTTCTATTCAAAAAACCAGACAACAATTCGAACCAGAAATGCTGAGTCTGGTTGCTGCTTCGTACTTTGCAAAATCTGAATTCAAAAATGCGGAAAAGTATTTCGCCGAATATTATGCAAAAGATAAAAGCGAAACCAAGAACAATCTCTTCATTTACCAATACGGATATTCCTTGTTTCAGAATAAAAAGTACAAAGAGTCTGTTGCCGTTTTAGAAAAACTGAATACTGATGATATTTACCTGCAGAATGGTATGCATACGCTGGGTAAAGCATTTATCCAGTTGGGCAACAAGCAGAAAGCGCAAAGTGCCTTTTTCAGGGCTTCGCGTTTAAGTTTTGATAAGGGCATACAAGAGGAAGCCTGGTTAAACTATGCCAAATTAAGTTACGAGTTAGAATTCCACCAGCAAGCTTTAGAGGCTACACAAGGTTTCTTAAAAACTTTCCCGAAATCGCGCAAAATAAACGAGGCGAAAACCTTATTGGGTGAGGTTTTATTAACCACTAAAAACTACCAGGCAGCTGTAGATATTCTGGAGCCAATTCCGGATAAAAACCTTGAGGCCAAAGAAGCTTATCAAAAGGTAACCTATTTCCGTGGATTAGAGTTTTATAACGAAAGGGCATTTCCGAATGCATTATCAATGTTTTTACGTTCTGAAACGTTCCCCGAAGACAATGAGATCAATGCATTAAATACTTACTGGAAAGCAGAATCAATGTACGAGTTACGTAAGTATGGCGAAGCGGTTAGCACTTTCGAAAAATTTTTAAAGATGCCAGATGCCGATAAAACAGGTGTTTACAATTTCGCAAATTATGCTTTGGCTTATGCTGCTTTCGAAGATGAGAAATACAGCAAAGCAGCTACTTATTTCGAAAAATTCCTTGCTGGTAATGATAAAGATCAAAAAACCATTGATGATGCGACCATTCGTTTAGCCGATTCGTATTTCGTAAATAAAAATTATGGTGATGCAATGGCCAATTATAACAAAATCATCAGCCGCAAAACCACTTCTGAAGATTATGCCACTTTCCAAAAAGGAATGATCCAGGGATTGGAAACGCAGTACGATGCGAAAATTGCAACGATGCAAAGCTTGTTAAATACTTTTCCAAATTCAAATTATGCTGATGATGCCGGCTTCGAAACCGCTTATACTTATTTCAACAAAGGCGATTTTGATAAATCTAAATCAGATCTTGTTGCATTGGTGGCCAAATACCCACGCAGTAGCTATGTAGCGAAAGCCCTGGTTACCATTGGCTTGGTTCAGTACAATCAAGACCAGGATGATGCCGCTTTAGAATCGTTCAAAAAAGTAATCCGCGATTACCCAACTGCCGACGAAGCTAAACAGGCGATGGAATCGATCAAGAACATTTACGTAGATCGTGGCGACGCAAATGGTTTTATTACTTATGCGGCTACTACCCCACTTGGAAATTACTCTGGTTCAGAACAGGATAACATCGTTTTTGCCGCAGCCAATAATACCTATCTAAAAGGAGATGCGAATGGCGCATTCCAGGCAGTAAATGCTTATTTCGATAAATTTCCTAAGGCTAACCATGAAAAAGAAGCTAAATTTATCAGGGCAGAATCGTTGGTTAAATTAGGTCGTCCGGATGAAGCCATTCCTGATTACGAATTTATCTTAAACGACTGGACGAGCGATTACACCGAACGTTCTTTAGTAAGTATTTCTCAACTCTTCTTAAATCAGAAGAAATACAACGAAGCGATTGTTTACCTGAAAAGATTAGAAACCACAACCGATTACAAATCCCACTATAGTTTTGCCATCAATAATTTATTAAAGGCTTACACCGCCTTAAATATGCCTGATGACATGCTTAAATATGCACAGCTGACCAAAGAATCGGAAAAAGCTTCGGAAGAAGAAAAAAACAGTTCCAGCTTATACTCTGGTAAAGCTTACTTGTTAAAAGGCGATACTACCACAGCCATAAAAGAATTTAAAAATGTAGTGGCTAAAACAAAAACCATTGCTGCTGCCGAAGCAAAATACAATTTAGCTTTATTAGAATACAACAAAGGTGATTTCAAAACTTCATCTAAAACCTGTTTTGATCTGGTTAACAACATGGCCGCTTACGATTATTGGGTAGCGAAAGCATTTATCCTTTTATCTGATAATTATGTGGCATTAAAAGACAATTTACAGGCAAAAAGTACACTTCTCAGTATAATTGATAATTACGAAGGCAAGGACGATATCATTCCTACAGCCAAAGAAAAACTAGAAAAACTAAACCAGAAGAAGTAGCATTATGAAATCGATTAAATATATATATAGTTCACTGTTTTTTTTAGCTGCTGGATTAATGACTGCTCAGGCACAGGATAAAAAAACTGAGGAAAAAGGGGTGGTAAACGAAGAGATTGAAGTAGTGCGCCCATATAAGCCAATTTTGGCCGAAGCGGTAAAGTTGAGAAGAAGCCCGAATTTGGACGATGTTAAAACTTACAAAGCAAAATTAAACTATAGCATTTTAGATAGAAAGCTGGAGTTGAATAGTGATATCCAAAAGTTACAGGCACAAGCCTTAGCTGAAGAAAAAGCAAGCATTTTGGTTAACAACTACGTAAAAGGTGCATTCGGATCGTTGGGTACTCTTTTGGGCGAAGCCTATTTTAACACCGGCAAAGATGAAGGACTACAGGTTGGTGGTTATTTTAAACACTTTAGTCAGCAAGGAAAATTAAACAAACAGAACAGCAGCAACCAACAGTTAAGTGTTTTTGGTCGCAGTATTTTAGATGAAAATACCGTAAGTGGACGCATTAATTTTGAGCGTAACGGCACTTATTTTTACGGTATAGATGATGCCCGGCCAACACTAAATCCAAATCCCGATAAGCAGGCTTTAACTACCATCGAATTAGAAGGTGAACTGGTAAAAAACTTTACTGAAGATGAAGATGCTTTTAGTTATGCTTTAAAAGCCAATGGTTATATCTGGAACGATAAATTTAGCGCCAAAGAAAATTACCTCAGCTTAAACGGTTATGTAAACAAACGTATCAATTCTTTAAACCTTGGCTTAGCTGCATCAACCGAATTTGGAAACACCAAAGATGCTTTAACCAGTGTTGGCAATAACCTGTTGCGTTTAAACCCTTATATCCGTTTACAGGTTAAAGGTGCTAAAATTACTGCAGGAGTTAATTTTGTACAGGAATTTGGCGCCTACAGCAGTTCAAAGATATTCCCGGCAATTACTGCCGATTTCACACTGATTCCTGATTATTTGCAGGTTTTTGGCGAGGTTAAGGGAGATGTAAACAGAAACTCTTTAAAAGGTTTTACAGATGAAAACCCTTGGCTAAACAACAATATTTTTGTAAAAAATACGGTAGAAAAATTAAGTTTTAGTGCAGGTATTAAGGGTACCGGCGGACCAGGTTTTGGTTACAAAGCCCGTATCTATGTAAAACAGTTTGATGATATGCCTTTGTTCGTAAATAACTTTACTGACTTTAATAAGTTTGATGTGATATACGATTTCGGTAAAACAAAATTAACGGGTTTAGAAGGCGAAATTTCTGTTCAGGTAAGTGATGCTTTAAAATGGACCGGTAAATTAAACGTCGACGATTGGAAGCCTGCTTCTGAAACTTACTCCTGGTTTAAACCAGGTTTAAAAGTGAGCTCGAACTTTATGTATACCTTTAACAAAAAACTAAGCTTTAATGCAGGTGTTGTGATCCAAGATGACGTAAAAGCTAAAGTATACACGGGTGCTCCTGTTCCCGCTTCACAATATGTAATTCCCAATACTAATATAGAACTTATTGAAACGGTTAAAGGTTATGTAGATTTAGGGCTCGGTGCAGATTACAGGATCAATAAAAAATTCTCTGTTTTTGCTAAAGCAAACAACATCTTAAATAAAAACTACAGTAGATATTTGTACTATCAGGTTAATGGATTTAATATTTTCGGAGGCTTGACTTACTCATTTTAGGATAGAGAAACCTCTAAAGTCTTACTGAAACAAAAAAATGCCTTCCGAAATCGGGAGGCATTTTTTTATGGGCTTTTTAGTAAAATCTTCATTGCCTAAAGTCTGTTTTTAAAAAACAAAGTATTTGGAATAACAGGTATAATCAGATAGTCATTTCAACCGTATCGTCATTGCGGGAAGGCTTTTTCTGCCGACAGCCTGCCCCGATTTTCGGGGAAGCAATCTTACAACGATCGCTACTAGCATGCGCATTAAGATTATTCATTTTTGCAGTTGCTTTTAAAGGCATTCATGAGCTCAATCGTTCGGTTATCTTCGTGCCTCGCAATGACAATTTTTATATTGGAGGTCTTGTCAATGGTACAGGTTAGAATTTTTCAAATACATCGGAGGGCTGATGACAGATATACAAGGGCGTCATTTCGACCGCAGTGGAGAAATCTTTGAACTATTTTAAAAGATTTCTCCATTTCGCTGCGCTTCAGTCGAAATGACGACAATTTTTTAAATCTGTCAATTTATAGCGTAGTCAAACGCATTTATTTGCGATTTATCAATCTTAAGAAGTCTTCGACTACGCTCAGTCTGACAACCGCCGTACTTAACATAATTACATTGCCTGAAAAAGCTTTCTCAGCAATGATGTTATTTTAAGAAAATTATTTTTACTTAAACCGATATCCTATCCCAATCCTAAAAACCTGATTAGTCTGTTTAAAAGAACCCAAACTATTGCTCACCTTGTATGGCGTTAACCATTGGTAGCTTCCATTGATATCAAATTGCTTAATGTGAATACTGATGCCGCCTGTTAAGCCAACGTTTATCTTATTCATTACCGTATTAGCCAATGCAGTATTGATCTCTTTACTATGGCTTATCGTATCGCGTGGATCGGCTATAGCATTCGATGCAGCGATAATTCCAGATTGTTTTATTGGAAAACCAATTACCGGACCTGCTTTAATGCTTACATGTTTCGAAATTTTGTAACTCGCTGTTATAGGAACGTCTGCAGCAATCACCTTTTGTTCAGCTGTAATCGTAAACGGAGGCAAAGAATCAGGTTGATAATAATTAGGGTGTGTAAATTCGCCTGCAATTTTTTGATAACTATTAACATTTAAACCAACAGAAAGCTGCCACTTCTTATTTAGCGCATAAGTACCAAATATGCCTGCATAAAAACTACTATTACCCTTTTGTACATTCATTCCTGCTGTTATGCCATAACTGTAGGTTGGCTCTGCATCATTTTCCTGCTTGGTTTTAACTGTTTTAATTTTAGGGAACCTGATATTTTTTACCTTCTGGTTTTTACCAGAAGTAATCCGATATGCTTTATTATTATTCTGTTTCTTGTTGCTCTTTCCTGATGATGCATTTCGCAAATTATTAGTGTTATACATGGGCAATGCTGTATTTTGACCTAAAATCGAAATAGGTGAAGGAAGAAAATTAGAGCGGCTATTTTCCCGTTGAAATCCTTCTGGTGCCAATAATAAAGCGCTACCCTTCACAAATGAACTATCCATTTTTTGACCAATATTTCCGGGAACCTCAATTTTTGAGTTAACGCTTAGTGGTTGCGCACCTAAATTCTCAAATGGTTTAGACCGATCTGACCTTTTTATAACATCCTGCCGGTTTTTAAAAGGAGAAAAAGCATTTGTTTTCGCAGCAGCTAAAGTTAAGTTTTCAATGCCCTTTGTCTTTTCTACAAGCCTGACACCATCATGATCAACTGTTTTATTTTGCTCCACAGCTGCATCTATCGAATCCCCTGCCCCATTAATGCTATCTTTAATACTTGTTGTATCAGCTATTTCATTGTAATTTAATACCGTATTACTATCTACAGAAATTGAATCTGCAAGGATGGGCTTAACTTTATGATGTGTTTCTTTATGTTTATTTTTTGATTTCAGAACGGTGAAATAGCCTACAGTAGAAGCTGTAACGGCTACAGATAACGAATAACCAATTACTTTGAACAATTTGGCTCCAGTTGATACATTAGGCCCGTGGCCACCTGCCGTACTGACTGGCATCTGCTCATTGAGCAGTTTGTGCATACCCGCCCAAGAGGCATCCGAAACATCCTTAACTGGTAAACTATCGAATTTATTGCTCCAGAGTTTATGATACCATGCTGAATTTCTCATCTTCTTTTTATGTTTTCAGTTGGTTTATCAATTGTTGAGGAAGCTAACATCTTCCTCAACTGTTTCTTTGCTTCTGTGAGGTGCCACCTTGAGGTACTCTCGGTAATATTCAAATGTTCTCCAATTTCTTTATGTGAGTAGCCATCTATAACCGAAAGGTTAAAAACCAACTGGGTCGCAGTTGGCAGCAGGCGTATCAATTTTAGGAGATCTTCTACAAAAAGCTTATCTAGTACCGATGGTTGAATAAAGATTTCCTCTATCTCATCCTGGCTAACCGTTTCATTAAACCTGGCTTCTCTTCTGCTAATATCAATGCACGATCTCACCATTACCGTCCTGATCCAGGCACCAAATTCTCCTTTTTTAGCATCAAAGGTCTGGATATGCTGAAAAATCTTCAAAAAACCAACGTTCAGCGCATCTTGCGCCAGATCATCAGATTTTAAATAACGGAAACATATACGCAGCATATCGGCATAGTAAAGCTTATAGAGACCTTCCTGCGCTTGCCGCTCATTGGCTTTGCAGCCTTTGATCAGTTTAGTATCTTGCTTAAAAAAAAGGTTCATCCATTTGGTTCGGTAAGCGGTTTTTCATCGTGTTGTAATAAGATTACGCAATGAATATGAAAAACGCTGGGTTAAAATTAACTTATTTTTTTCCAGTCTATTTTACTTTTTCGACCAAGCGTTTATAATACTGCGTTCGTATAAGCTTATAAACCCTAACCTATGCGCCATACCCAAAGCTACAACAGACATAACGAATGGTACAACACACATTTCCCATCTGAAAGTGCTAAAACTGATTTTTATGAAAAATCGACAGCAACGGGCGAAAATAATATAGCTTATTGGCTGCAAAAACTCTTTTTTAACTGCCTTGACCCGCTTCTGTACAAAAAGGACCAGCGTTGGCTTACTATTGGTGATGCTTATGGATTTGATGCGCAGTATATCCTTAATTCAGGCAACAGGGTATTGGCAACCGATCTTAATACCGATTTTTTGAATATTGCGCTAAAAAAAGGGATTATTAATACTTGTGCTGCGGAGAATGCAGAAAAACTCACGCAAGAAGACAATAGTTTTGATTTTGTGCTTTGTAAAGAATCCTATCACCATTTCCCGAGGCCTTATGCTGCAATGTACGAAATGATCAGGGTGGCCAGATGTGGTGTGGTAGTAATAGAACCACAAGATCCGGTAACCAAGATGCCGCTTTTACTAATGTTAAGCAATCTTTTGGACAGGAATGCACGTTTTTTGAATAAATTATGGAAAAACCGTTTTTCGTTCGAGCCGGTTGGAAATTTTGTATACAAAGTATCGGAAAGAGAATTTGAAAAACTGGCAGCTGGTTTAGGTCTACCTTTGGTCGCTTTTAAAAAGATCAATCCAAACTACTGGTTTAAAGGGGCAGATTTAACATCAACCCATAGTAAACAGTTTTTCTTTATTAGAATGAAGAAGTTCCTCTTTGATGTCCTTGTTAAGGTAAAAGCCATGCCCTCGCAGGTATTAACTACGGTTATTTTTAAACAGTTGCCAGATGAGAATACCATAAACCTGCTCAAGAAAAACGGCTACGATTTGGTTTATATTCCAGAAAACCCTTATCTGAATTAAGCGATACCCACTCTTATCATACACTCACATCTAAATAAAATATGAAAATCAACTCAACACCTAAAATCCTTTACTTCTTCTCAATCTTAACGTTACTAGGTTTTTTGATGCTAACTTACTTTTTTTATCCCCGTGTGCTATGGAGCGAATTCTTCGCATCAGCAGCTATTTTTTTGCCCATTGCGGTTGGAATTATTATTTCCGCTATTCTTTTATTTATAGGAATATACCTGATGATTAAAGGCATAAACCATGGAAAGGAAAAAAAACACGTTAGATATTTATAGCCGAAATAAAAAATACAAAAAAGATTTTAAGTAAGTTATTATCAATAGATCTTATAGGGCTTGCATAAAAAAGTATAACATATTATTTTTCATATATTTATGATAGTTTTTACTAATCTTAGTGCAAGCTTTTTCATAAGGTATGCTCAAAAAGCTTGCATTAGATTTTCAACTATAAATTTTTGACCAATAAGCACGGCTGATTATCGTTAATTTTTCGGTATATGTGACCTATTTTTGTTTTAAAAGACATTACTCTAATGAAAATTTGAAAACCTTGAGTTTTTCAGCAGCCCCTATATATGGTTGCATATTTGAAGTATCTTTAAACTCAAGCTTATTTAATAGCAAGTGAATGTGGGCTAAAAATATTATCTTTCAATTTTCAACTGATCAAATAATAACATATGTTAAATCGATTATTACCATTCGCATTCATCTCAATTGTTTTTTCGGCTTGTGTAAAAAAAGATATAAAGCAGTTTGTTACTGAAGAAAGGGTTGATATCCAAACCATATCGCCAGATTCGACTGATTTTTCTGAATTGCAGGCCATTGGAAAGGCAATTGGTGATTCGAGGGTGGTGATGTTGGGCGAACAAGACCATGGCGACTCACCAGCTTTTTTGGCGAAAACAAGATTAGTTAAATATCTTCATGAACAAAAAGGATTCAATGTTTTGGCCTTTGAAAGTGACTTTTTTGCATTAAACGAAGGCTGGGATCGACTGGAAAAGCAAAAATCTAAAATTGATCCTTTCCTATCAAGCAATATTTTTAGTATGTGGAGCAAATGTAATTCTTGCGACGATTTATTGTACCATTATGTGCCAAAAACTTATCGAGATAAAAATCCACTAATCATATCTGGTTTCGATAATCAGGTACATGGCCGCTACAGCAACACAAATTTGAAAACATTTATCGACAATTATCTAAAAGAGAAAAGGATAAACTACGCTAACACTAAAAACTATAAAATTGATTTTCTTTCCTTTATCGATTCGATAACGTATAATAAAAATCTTCAGAAACAGCTAAAATTTAAAGAAGCACTACAACAAATCAGCAATGAACTTTCTGCAGGTGATCCTAAGGCTTTTGAAACGATGCTACTTAAAAGCTTAATGGCATTAACTGAAAGTGAGATTTCTTTTTTAAGCAAAAAAAGTGATGATTCTGAAATTAGGGATAAACAAATGGCAGAGAATTTAAAATGGCTATTAAAGTACAAGTTTCAAAAAGAAAAAATTATTGTTTGGGCACATAATGCACATATTATTAAACACCCCGAACTAATCAAAAACTCAAAATGGCACAATAATAAAGAGACGAAAATTATGGGCAATTTATTCACAGCAGACCCAGAGCTTAACAAACAAACTTATATTATGGGTTTTAACTCTAGGGTTGGAAGTACTGGCATAATTACCTACAAAAAGTATGCTGTAGAGACACCAGCTAAGAACAGTTTTGAAACCTGGATTCCAGAAACTGTACCCTATACATTCGTAAACTTTAAGCAGTTTCGTGAAGAAAATCCTGACAATAAAAAACCTTTCCTGATGAAGGGCGTGTATCATTTTACTGAATCTGCATCTTGGTCGGATATTTACGATGGCATTTTTTATATTCGGGAGATGTATCCTTGTGCTCGAGTAATTAAATAATTATAGCACTAGTAATTTCACGAAAAGATAGTAAACCCAAGCAGTTAGCAACAAAGCACACGCAATTTACAAAAAGCCAACTGCATTGAAACAAATCACATATCAAATAATTGTAAAGCTTGTCTACTTATCCCACCACACCCTGGCGGTAAGTACATCGCCGCCTGCTATTCTTGCCACAGCATCTTTATAATTCTGGGGGTTGTTCAGCACTTCGGTTGATAGGTAGATCATCCGGCGGGGAATAGTGCCATTGGTAACGTTACCCTTGTAGTTTATGGGTATAAGCTTGGGGTAATCGCTTCTTTTCCAATTTAACCAGGCTTCTATAAAATTAAAATTGGTGCCGGTGGCCACCCAATACTGTGTATTGATTGAAGCTAATGCATTTTGTGTGCTGCTTTCATCAAGTGGGTTCTGGTTAACAAACGCAGTAATTTTGTTAGCATCAACCGTTGCCGAAGGATCTAACTGGGCAAGTGACTGTATGGCTCCGGTTAATCCGTTAGTATAATGTAGTTTTGCCGTACCACTAATATCCCATCCCCTCACTTTAGCTTCGGCAAGTAAAAATTCAGTTTCGGCGTAACTTAGAATAAAAATCGGGCCGCCCAATTTAAGATATACTGCGGTACGTGGTCTGGAGTATTTCCCGAGCGGCGCAAAATCACTTCCGCTGCCTGTACCGCCCGGATAGTTTGGCGAATGACTGATATCAGTTGCCCCACCCTGCAGATCAAACCCGTTAGGCATTCCTAACTGAACTGCTGCGTCGGTATTTCCGTTTAGGTTTTGATCAGCATTCCTGGTCAGTCCATCTTTTGGTACTTCACCTATCACACTCAACCTGGGGTCGTTGGTATTCTTTAACTGATCGATTAAGGTTTTGCTCCAGCGTACTTCCAGGTAATCAGAAAAGGTTCTTAAAGCAAGTGATGTTCCGTTCTGACTGTTAAAGGAAGAAGCATCGGTCAACAGAATCGCATTGTCATTGATGTCTGTAAAGGTTTTATCAGCAACCTTCTCTGCCCAGCGCCTGGCTTTTTCCGGATCGCTCTTGGTTAAGCGCATCGCAACCCTAAGCATTAAAGAGTAACCAAACTTCTTCCATTTTGCAACATCGCCCTTATAAAAAAGATCGGCAGTTGGTCCTGGTTTTTCAATATCCAGTTGTGCTGTAGCGGCATCAAGATCGTTCAGCATTTGGTTGTAAATATCTTCCTGCCGATCGTAAACAGGGTATTTAACACCCTGCATGGCTTTAACTGCCTCCGTATAAGGTACGTCTCCATAGGTATCGGTAATTCTTTGTAAAACCAGCACGAACATGATATCGCCAATGGCAATCAGGTTTTTATACGCTACAGGATCTTTCAATCTGGCCAGTCGTTGCATCTCTCTGATGGATGAAGCATCCTTATATCCTTCGTCAAAAATACGCCCTTGATAATCGGTAAAACTGCCCACATTGATGTATTTATCTCCATTATTGTAATAATAATAGGTAGAGGCAAGCAATTGCATCATGGTACTTTGGTACAAAAGCTGGTAATACCCCAAATTAGCATATTTTAACTGTGCCTGGGCAAGCAGGCTATTGGGATCGTAATTACTTTCTGTCAGTTTGGTTGGATCGGTATTGATCTGATCCAACTTTGCTTTAGAACAGCTGCCCATTAAAGCCAGAAAAAAAATACCCAAAACACATAACTTTCTCATCACCATCATTATTTGAATTTAAAATTAAAATTAATCCCAAACGTACGCGTTGCAGGCAATGAAGCCCCTTCTATACCAGCATAACCAAGTGTGGGCGAAAACTGCGACTCGGGATCGATATTCTTACTGTATTTAAGTAACGTAAATAGGTTTCGGGCCACCAAATCAATCCCAATACTGCTAAAAGGTGTCCTTTTTAAAAAGTTGTTGCTAAAAGTATAGCCCAATGTGGCCTGTCTGAGTTTAACAAAACTACCATTGAGTACTGCTAAGGCAGAAATATTGGTGGCCAGTTCAGGGTAATAGGCATAAGCAGGAACGTTAATGGTATTTTTTTGTCCATTTTCCAATACCCCATCGGCTACAATACCGGTTTCTCTGCCCACCAGAGTTGCCTTATTTAAGCCAAGCACATAGCTATAATATTCTGTTGCGGATAGGATTTTATTGCCAAAGCGGTAATCGATCAAAAAAGAAAAACTAAACTGCTTGTAGTTAAAACTATTGGTTATCCCACCATACAAAGTAGGCATAGTACCACCCATTGGAATAAAATTACCCCGTTTAGGGATGCCATCGGATCCAATGATAATATTGCCTCTGGAATCGCGCAGATAATCGTAAGCCATAACCTGGGTAATGGGTTTGCCTACCACCAACGCAGTATTGGCGTTTAATGGCCTATAAGTACCCGTCAGCGTATAATTGCTATTGCCATCAATGGAGAGTAGTGTATTTTTTACCTTAGTAAGGTTAAGATTAATCTGCCACTTGCTGGTTGTGGTAAGGATTGGTGTGTAGCCTAAAGCAAGTTCAATTCCTGCATTACGGGTTTCACCAAGATTAACGTAAGCCGAGGTAAAACCTGTGGTAACCGACTGTTTTGCATTAATAATTTCATTGTGCGTAACGCGATTAAAATAAGTAAAATCAATATCCAACCGGCTGTTAAAAAATTTAAGGTCGAGACCTGCTTCTATTTCATTTAAGGTGAAGGGTTTTAAATTGTAGTTAGGTAAATCGCTGGAAAAGCCGCCAACAGGAATACCATTCACCTGATCATCTACTGTATAATAAATTTGTGTGGTATAAGGAACGATAGGTTCGCCGCTGGTTTTGGCAAAATCAACGCGCAGTTTACCAAAATTCAGAGCTTTTAATTTCAACAGATCTGAAAAAATAAAACTGCCCGATACCCCTGGCACAAAAATCCCACGGTTATTAGCAGGCAAGGTTGAATAGATATCGTACCGACCCGTAACTGAGAAATTAAGAAAATGCTGATAACTCAGGTCAGCTGTGTAATAAGCAGATTCTGTTACGATTCTCGATATAGCTAATGTTTTGGTACTGGTAATCAGATTTTCGGGAGTATATAAGTAAGGTACCTTAAATTGTGAGCCTTTTAACTTTTCGCTATTACCTTTTCTTTCACGGTAATTTGCGCCCATAGAAAGTTCGAGATTTAATTTATCGCTAAGATTCCGGGTGGCACTGAACAGGATATCGCTATTCAATTCAGAGGTAAGGTTCTGATCGTAGGCATTTATACCGCCCTGCCGGTTGATAGAAAAAGCAATTCCGGTAGGCAAAATGCTTACCAATTCATCCTTACTCGAATCGTAACCAATTCTTCCCTGAACAGATGCCCAACTGGCCAGTTGATACTTCAGCACTGCGGATGAAATATAGCGGTTGCGGCTGGCATAATCAGCTTGTTTATTCATCAAAAAATATGGATTGGTTTTGTATTCGTCGGCATTCCAGCGACTTTCGAAACCTGTTTCCGCATCAAAACCGGGTGCCAGAATCGATTGATCCAGGCTGGTAGCCAGGGCAGAAATTCCATAATTAGGATTTAATGGACCATCACTTAAGTAACTCTTGTTTTTATTCCATTCGTAAATATAATTGCCTGTTAAACTCAGCGATATTTTAGGGCTTAAGGCCACTGTGCCATAAAAATTTAACGTTTTACGGTTTAGTGCTCCATTGCTTAAAATAGAATTATAATCTAAATTGGAAACCGAAACCCGATAGTTATTTTTTGTATTTCCGCCAACAAGAGAAAGTGTATTGGTAAATGCCGGAGCAATACGGTAAAAAGTCTGGATATTATTTTTAACAGGAGCGTAAGGTCGCATAGAACCATCTACCTGAGGAGTTAATTTGCCATCCATCATTTCTCCCCAACTTAATAAACCGGTAGAAATGGCATTGTACAAATCGGCAGGACGTTTGTTCTGAGTTCCTTGCCCGTATAAATATTGAAAATCAGTTGAATTAACAGGAACATCGAAAGCCAGGTTGGTATTGTATTCAAATTTAGCTTTGGTATTTTCTCCTCCATCTTTAAGGTTAATAAGGATCACACCATTGGCGGCCCTGGCCCCATATAAAGCCGAAGCTGCCGATCCTTTTAATATGGTTATCGTTTCAATATCATCTGGATTAATATTACTGATCCCATCGCCATAATCGGCGCCACCGTACTCGTTGGCACTTCCCCTGATACTATTATCAATGGGTACACCATTTACGATAAATAATGGAGAGGCGGCAGTCATACTCGAAACACCCCTGATGAGCACGCGCGCAGCAGATCCCGGGCCACCGTTTACACCTGTAATATTTAGTCCGGCTACCCTCCCCTGCAGTGCCATAATCAGATTACTTTCTCTTGCTTTGGTAATAGATGAGCCTTTGATGGTGGTTAGGGCGTAACCCACCTTACGGTTATCCTTTTCGATGCCCAAAGCCGTAATGACCACCTCTTTTAAAAAACGAATACTATCTGTTTCCACCCCTCGCGCATTTTTTCTAATTACAATGAGATGATTGGGCAACAAGGAATAAGTGTAACCACTGTTGAGCAGAAGTTGATCAATCACTTTTACAGCTTCCTCTTTTTCTACCTTGATGGATACCTGATGTTTAGGAATTTTGGATTCGCTGTAGGCGAAATGATAAACAGTTTGCTGCTGTATAGCTTCCACAACCTGCTCAAAATTTGCCCCGTTAAAATTTAAGGTAACTTTAGTTTGCGCATTGGCACATAGCGGAAAAATCAATCCAATTAACAATATAATCCGCTGCACAAAATTCATGGCAACAAATATACATGGCTAAAGTATTATGTGCTAACGGTAGATATACACATTTTTGCCATTTACCGAATAATTGAAGTTATCGATAAGTTTTAGCACGTTTAAGGCTTCGGTAAGGCTTTCTTTTTCGAAATGACCGGTAAACTGTATTTCTTTTAGTTCTTGTTCTTTAAAGGATATTTTGATACCATACCAACGCTCAAAAAGTTTGGCTACTTCATAAAAACGGTTGTTTTTAAAGATCAGTTCATGGTTGAGCCAGGCCGTTTCAATTACTTTATCTGCTCCTGCCCCGCTGAAAAGCGTCAACCGACTTATGCTTCCTTTACCATCGGATAAAGTAAATTTATCATTTGGCTTTAAGATAAAAGTTTGTTTGATATTATTTTTAAGGGAAATAGATACCTTTCCTCTGATTAAGGTGGTTTCGGTAAAAGTATCGTTCGGGTAGGCTTTAACATCAAATGCGGTACCAAGTACTTTTACAGCCAACTGTTCGGTGTGCACGATAAAAGGGTGTTCAGGATCTTTTTTAACATTAAAAAATGCCTCACCCGATAAGTAAATATCTCTGGTACCGGCAGTAAAATGTTCCGGGTATTTTAAACTACTCCCCGAATTCATTTTTACGGTAGAGCCATCGGCCAGTACAATGGTTTTTACCTCGGCGGCTTTGGTTAGCGCCTGTGTTAATTCCAACCTATCTGTTTTATTAAAGAAAATCGCTTCTCTATTGTATACCAGTGCACCAGCAATCACAATAGCTACAACCGCAGCAATTTTTAGCCAGATATTATAAGGTTTATTTTTGATAACGGTTAAGCCCGGTTCTCCCGGAACTGTAATTTGAGCTTTGATCCGATTAAAAACCTGATCAACATTTTCATCCTCAACCGTTTCACCATTAAAATAAGTTTGTAACAGTTCATACTCCGTTCTATGCGAGGCGCTGCCAGCTAAAACAGATTTCAGTTCAATAGATTCATCCGGCGAAATTTCACCGGCCAATTGTTTTCCAAGCAATTCTGTAAATCTTTGATCTGTCATTTTTTTCCGTGCCTTTATTGTATGTTCCTTTTTCTGTTAAAATTGCCTACAAAAAATAAAAAAAGATAAAGTACCCGCTAAGATAATCAGGGAGATCATTTTTCCAAGTTTTTTTCCATCGGTTCCCTTATCGTTTAAGGGCTGTAATGCCATACGGAGTTTTGCAATGGCCCTGAATAATTGCGTTTGCACAGTTCTGGGCGAGATATTTAACAGTTCTGCTACTTCTTTATACTTCATTCCGCTTTCTTTTATTAACCTGAAAACAGTAGCTGCCTGTGGCGCCAAACTTGCAATGGCATGGTCGAGTTGTTGATGCAGTTCTTTAGTTTCGAGAATGTATTCTGGTGTATGAGTTGACACCGAAATATTATCCTCTTCATCTACTAAATCGATAAACGTAATGGAAGAATTTTTTTTAAGGTATTTAAGCGATTGATTTTTTACTGCAATAAAAAAATAACTTTCGGGATTTAAAACAGGAGTACTTGTCGACCGGTTTTCCCAGCATTTCACAAATATTTCGGCTACAAGATCTTCAGCAACCTGTTTATCATTCACATAATAAATGGAAAATTTGATTAACCTGCTGTATAGAAAGCGGTAAAGTTGCTCAAAAGATTTTATATCATCCTCAAGGCAAATCTTATTCCATAAAACGACTAGATCTGGCTTAGTTGCTTTCAACTTGGTTAGTTTGATTGAATCAAATGTAAGGTAATAAAAAATATTTCATAAAAAAATCTTCCTGCTGTAGGCAATTTAACAAAAAAAAGACTCTTCATTAGGTGCCACAATAAGACACAAACCAATTATAGATCTATTGAAGCAGAAAACAATGAATAAAAACAAATATGTACTGGGCATTGATATCGGCGGCTCGCACATTACAGCGGCGGTAATAGATATGCAGCAGCGCAATATCCTTAAAAATTCCTTTACACGTGAGCGTGTAGACTCTCATGGCTCAACAAAACAGATTATCCACACCTGGTGCAGTGTAATTAAAGCATCTTACAAAAAGGTAGATATTCAAATTGGCTGTTTAGGCATTGCTATGCCAGGGCCTTTCGATTATGACAACGGTATCTCTTACATTGCTGGCAATGACAAATATGCTGCATTTTATGGCCTGAATGTAAAAGAAATGCTGGCCAGCGAACTGCAGATTAACAGCGATCAGATTTTAATGAGCAACGATGCTGCCTGCTTTTTAGCCGGAGAGGTGTTTGCAGGCGAAGCACGAGCCTACCAAAACCTGGTTGGCATTACCCTGGGTACCGGACTCGGAAGTGCCGTGTGTAAAGAAGGAAAAATTACCGATGCCAACCTTTGGTGCTCTTCTTTTTTGAATGGTATAGCAGAAGATTACCTTTCTACCCGTTGGTTTTTAAAGCGTTATTATGAACTCACAGGCTTAAATATCCTAAACGTTCGTGAATTAACCTTACTTTATGAGGAGAACCAGACGGTGCGGAAAATATTTACAGAATTTAGCCATAATCTTGGCCTTTTCCTTAAAAATTTCCAACAAGATCATGTAGTAGAAGCAATTGTGATTGGCGGTAACATTGCCAATGCTTCCAACCGGTTTTTATCCAATGTGATTAAATACCTCGAGTCGCAAGGGATCAATACACCTATTCATATATCCAGGCTGAATGAAGATGCAGCATTAGTTGGTGCTGCGGGTTGTTGGGCAGTAGGTGCCGCTAACCTAACCGAATGAATTTGATTTTGATTACATATTACACTGCAAGCCAGAGGTAATTTATTGTAAAAAATAACCATATTATTAAGTAATCCCACAGCTGATTTTGATTGATGATTAGGAAATGGAGTTTCTGAGCTTTTGGCCACTACACTCCCGCTCATTACTCCCGACTTAACGTCGGGATTCATTCTAATCGGGTTTATGTACAAAGTTATGCGCCTTGAAAACAAACCGCTGTCCAATAAACCTGACAGCAGCGAGCATCACGATTCTTCATCGTGATAAAGCGGATGGCAGGACAACAGTACCTATGGAGTACTGACATTCATTTCCCAAAGAACACTGTTATTATGAATAATATTTTCGATTTAGTTTAAGCGTCTTCAACTACACTATCATGAATTGACTCATGGCACTTTTCTATGGTAATATGTAAATGATAGACGTTAGAAATTTCAAATACATCTGGAGAAATCTTTTTACATAATTCAAAGATTTCTCCATTTCGCTGCGCTTCAGTCGAAATGACGGCGATCGTCAAGAAAAAATATTTTAAAATATTTCATTTGCTTGTAGGCAATTTGTGTAAGCAAAATACTCTTATCTATAAAACAGTCCGGACGGAATCCGGAAGGCGGCAAACAATTAACCAAATACTTATTCAAAATTATTCATAATGAATATGAAAAAATCTCTACAGCTCACATGCTTATTGCTTTATGCATCGGCAGGTCTGTATGCAGCTACACCAGCAGATCATTTTAAACGTGCAGTTTCTTATCATTCCGTTTATCAGGATGTAATTAAAGGAACGGTAAAAGATGAAACCGGTAAACCGGTACCCGGCGTTACTATTACCATTAAAGGTGCACAAGGTGGAACACAAACTAATACTTCTGGCCAATATAGCATTGGAGCTAAAACAGGTGATGTTTTGGTATTCTCGTTTATAGGTTACCAGAGCAAAGAAATTACCGTTGGTACACAAAGTACTCTTGATGTATCGTTAACTCCAGATTCTAAAAACCTCGAAACCGTAGTGGTAACGGCATTGGGGATAAAAAGATCAGAAAAATCTTTAACATATACTACCCAACAGGTATCTGGCGAGGAACTGAATAAAGTGAAAAGCCCCAACCTGGTAAATTCATTAAATGGTAAAGTTGCCGGCATGACGATCAGTCCGAGTTCTTCGGGTGTTGGTGGTTCGGCCAAGGTAATTTTAAGGGGAAGCCGTTCGGTAAGCGGCAATAACCAGCCTTTATATGTAATTGATGGGGTGCCTATCAGCAATAACGGTAATGCCAATGCGCAACAGAACAGTATTTTTGGTGGCGGCCAGGACGGTGGCGATGGGATATCGAATTTAAACCCTGATGATATTGAAAGTTTAACCGTGCTTGAAGGTGCATCTGCAGCAGCACTTTATGGTAGCCAGGCACAGAATGGTGTAATTTTAATTACCACTAAACAAGGTAAAGCAGGTAAAACACAGATTGGTTTTTCGTCGAGTTTAACTTTTGATAAAATAGCCTACAAACCCGAATTTCAAAACAGTTATGGCCCTGCATCTACTACCACCAGAGACAGCTGGGGAGCAGCAATTAACAACACTACCGATAACCTTGATCAGTTTTTCCAAACTGGAACAAACGCAACCAATTCAATCAATTTTTCTGGCGGATCTGAAATTGCCCAAACTTATTTTTCTTATGCCAATACTTATGCAAGTGGCATACAGGAAGGTAATAAATTAAACAGGCATAATATTAACCTGCGCGAAACCGCCAAGTTTCTAAACAACAAATTAACGGTTGATGGAAATGTGAATTATATTAACCAACGCATAAACAATAGCCCATCAATTGGATTGTATAACAACCCTTTGGTTGGTCTTTATCTTTTTCCAAGAGGAGTTGATATCACACCTTATAAAGACAATTATCTGCTTGCAGGCAATGTAGGTACTGCCCGTCAGAACTGGTTAGGTGGCTCTGCAGATATTAACCAGAACCCATGGTTTTTAACCAACCTTAACCCAAACACAGCCATCAGAAACCGCTTTTTATTAAGTGGAAATGTGAAATATGAATTTACACCTTGGCTAAACCTTCAGGTAAGGGGAAATATAGACCGTACTACTGATGATTTCGAAAACAGACGCTATTCTGGTATCAACGGAAACTTTAACTCAAATGGCAAAGGATACTTATCGCAGAATACGCAAACTTTTATCCAAAAATATGCTGATGCGATATTAAATGTAACCGTGCCATTAAAAGGATCAGACTTTAAGATCAACGGATTAATTGGTGGTAGCATTAACGATCAGAAAACAACGGGATTATCTTTAGCAGGCGATTTAAGTGCGGTTGATTTATTTACACCAAATAATACCATTGTAGCAAATGCCGGCACTTATACTTCGGATATATTAAACACAACTAAAGCAAATGATGCTTTCCACAGCCAGTTACAAGCCGTATTTGCAAATGCGAATTTATCATATAAAGATTGGGCGTTCTTAACTTTAACAGGTAGAAACGACTGGTCTTCGAACCTTGCATTCACACCAAATATTTCCTATTTCTATCCATCGGTAGGTTTGTCATTTATTGTATCTCAAATGGCTAAACTGCCAGAGGCCATTACTTATGCCAAAATAAGAGGTACTTATGCCGAGGTGGGTAATGCAGTGCCACCTTACTTAACCTTTATCCAAAACACTTTGGGTAATGGTGGTGCACTTAACATTAACACTAACAGGGCATTTGCTGAGTTAAAACCAGAAAGAACAAAATCTTTCGAGATTGGAACAGACATGCGTTTTCTGGCCAACCGCTTAAACTTTAGCTTTACCTATTATAAAACAAACACCAAAAACCAATACATTCCGGTTAAACCAGCACCTTCTGGCCTTGTGGCTACAGGCTACCTAAATGCTGGCGATGTTCAAAATCAAGGTATACAGTTTACTTTAGGAGCTGACGTATTAAAAGGCGATGGTCTGAACTGGAATACAGCTATAAACGGATCACTAAACAGAAACAAAATTATTGATGTAGCCGCTTCACAGGGTCTAAATTCGATAGATTTAACAGGTGGTGGTAATAATGCATATATCTCGCGTATTGCAGCCGGTGGATCTTATGGCGATATTTATGGCTATACTTTGCAAAGAGATGCTAATGGCCGTATCATATTAAGTGGTGATGGAACAACTGCAAACCCTTATTTCCCGGTTAAAAGTGGAGATTATAGTCTGATTGCAAATGCAAACCCTAAATTTCAATTGGGTTGGAATAACAGTTTTAACTATAAAGACTTCAGCTTAAGCTTCCTGGTAGATGGTAAGTTTGGCGGTAAGGTACTTTCACTAACCGAAGCATTAATGGATCAGGCTGGTGCCTCAAAAGCATCAGGCGATGCAAGGGCACAAGGCGGTGTTAAAATTGATGGAGTAGATGCCAGCGGAAAAGCAGTTTCGGCTACCATTAATCCACAAAGCTATTATTCTTTCTTAGGTGATAGAAATGGTGTAACCGGCGAATATGTTTATAGTGCTACTGTTGTCCGCCTGCGCGAAGCTTCAATAGGTTACAACTTACCTTTAAAAGGAACATTTAAAAGCATGCGCCTTTCGCTAATTGGTAGAAACTTGTTTTACTTCTATAAAAAAGCACCTTACGATCCAGAGGTAACCATGTCTACCGGTAATGGTTTATCAGGAATTGACGTTTTTAACCAACCAGTTACCAGAAGTTTTGGTTTTAACCTTAATGTTTTATTTTAATCCGAACAAACATGAAATCGATATATCATTTATCACAACATAAAATTAAAGGCTTATCTTTAGTTTTACTTTTAGCCGCTGCAGGTTTAAACCAGGGCTGTAAGAAGAACTTTGAAAGTTTTAACACCAACGATAATTTACCAACTACAGAACAGAGTTTAGCTTTATTGCGATCAGCAATCGGGCCTATTCAGCAAAATATATTTTCCAACTACCAGATTGCTCAAAATTTAAGTTCTGATGCATTTAGTGGTTACATGATGCCTCCAACACCATTTGGCGGTGGGATCAACAACATGAACTATTCGCTTAATAACGGCTGGAATGAAACCGGTTTTAACGACCAGTATACCAATGTAATGGCACCAATTTCTAAAATTGCCATATCACCTTTAAAAACAACTGCGCCTGAATCGTGGGGTATATCACTTTTGGTACAGGTAATTGCAATGGATAGGGTAACCGATAAATTTGGCCCGATTCCTTATACGCAAGCAGGTAAATCATTGATTTCTCAACCTTACGATGACCAGAAAACCGTTTATAACGAATTTTTTAAACAGATTGATACAGCGGCAAATAATCTGCAAGCTTTTATCACAGCAAATCCGGGTAAAAAAGCCTATTACGATACCGGCGATCTGGTTTATAGTGGAGATGTTGCAAAATGGCTTAAATTAGCCAATTCGTTAAGGTTACGTTTGGCCATGCGCATTGTTAAAGTTGATCCGGCTACAGCAAAGTTGCAGGCAGAAAAAGCAATGGCTGCTTCAGGTGGATTGATGACTGTGCCAAGTGATAACGCAGCGGTTGCCCAATCGGGTAACAGAAATAACGACCTTTGGAATGTAACTGTAAATTACGATGGAGATAACGCCATGGGCGCAGCATTAGAATCATACATGGTGGGTTATGCTGATCCCCGCTTATCAATATACTGTACGCCGGCTACCGATCCTCTTTTTGCAGGAAAGTATGTAGGAATCAGATCAGGAGCCAATACTTCTTTTAATGGTTTGGGCAAAGCTGGTTACAAAACCTATTCGAGTTTAAATTCTTCTACTCCAGATAACTCAAAAGCACCTATAGGGCAAAAGGCGCCGCAAATATTAATGACGGCTGCCGAGGTTTGGTTTTTAAAAGCTGAAGCAGCTTTACGCGGCTGGACAGGTGCAGGAGATGCACAGACCAATTATGAAACTGGTATCACTACATCAATGCAACAATGGAATGCCAATATTGGCAATTATTTAGCTGATGCAACAAGTAAACCAACTGACTATGTAGATCCGAAAAACCCGGCTAACAATGCGGCTGCAGCAAGTACCATTACTGTTAAATGGGATGGAACTGCATCTAACGAAGTAAAATTAGAACGCATTATTACACAAAAATGGTTGGCTATTTTTCCTGACGGAGCTGAGGCATGGGCTGATTTCCGCAGAACTGGTTATCCAAAATTGTTTACAGTAGCCAACAATAATAGCGGTGGTACAATCAATACCCAATTACAAATTCGCAGATTGCCATATCCAACAGCAGAATACGGCAATGGAAATAAGGATGAGGTGCGTAAAGCAGTAACCTTACTTGGCGGACCGGACAACGGCGGCACCAGATTATGGTGGGACGTTAACAAAGCAAATTTTTAACACACAAATACCAGGTAGGATGACGAAAGTTATCCTGCCTTTTTTATATCAAACCAATTCTAACCATTTTTTTTTTAACCTATGAGAAAACTACCCTTTTCGGCGTATTGCTGTAAACTCAATTCGCTTTATTTATGCTTTTAGAGCAAGTTGATCTCTCTGAAAAAGCAAACCCATCCATCCTTCTAATTCCTGATTTACAGGATGAACATCAATAAAATATAATATCTCTCTGAATAAAAACCTATTTGTAGCGATTACAATCAATTTCTAACCAATTTAAAATAAAAATTATGACAACTACCAAATCGTTAACATGCAAAAATGTGGCATTAGCCCTTGCATTCTTTTTAACCGTTTCTATTAGCGGCTGTAAGAAAAAAGACATTACCCAGGATGAAACCCTAACTGGTCCGGCTAAAAAAGAATCAACCGCATCTCCGTCGGCAATCGGTGTAACTGGTCCAAAAGGTGTATGTTATGTAGAAGTTAACAATGCCGATATCCGAAACGTAGGAAAGTACAAACTTTCTACAGGGCAACAGCTGTTCGACATTGCGATTATTTTTGCTGCCAACATCAATTACAATACCTCAACCCAAAAAGCTGAATTGTTCTTCAACACAAATGTTTCCAATGTTTTGAATAATAAAACAACTTACATTAAACCTTTACAAGACAAAGGTATAAAAGTGCTGCTTTCCATTTTGGGCAACCACCAGGGTGCAGGCTTTTGTAATTTCACTTCTCAAGCCTCAGCACAGGCCTTTGCGCAGCAATTGGCAAATGCCGTTAATACTTACGGGCTTGATGGTATTGATTTTGATGATGAATATGCAGAATATGGTAATAACGGTACCGGCCAGCCAAATTCCAGTTCATTTGTATACCTCGTAACCGCATTGAGATCATTACTGCCGAACAAAATCATTTCATTTTACTTCTATGGCCCGGCAGCATCAAGATTATCATATAACGGTGTTACCGTAGGATCTAAAGTAAACTATAGCTGGAATGCCATCTACGGAAGTTATTCCGTTCCAAATATACCCGGATTGGCCAAAGCAAATCTTGGTCCTGCTGCAATAGATATTCAGGCTACCAGTTCATCTACAGCAGCATCTTTAGCTACCCAAACCGTTAATAATGGTTATGGAATTTACCTTTACTATAATTTACCCAACAGCGATGTGCATACTTATTTATCAAGCATATCAAGCAACTTATATGGTGGCAAAACCACGACATACACACCTTAACTGATAAATCATAAAACCTACACTTTAAGAGATATAATTTAACAAATCAGTAATCGCCATAAATATAACCAGTAGGACGGCATAAGCTGTCCTACTTTTTTTACATCCATCTTGTTGCATGCCACAACATTCAGTATTATATCGATTTAGCGATTTGCTTACTAACATACCATTTCTATCTTTGTAACCGTTATCTTTGCACGGATACAGCTATAAGTTTAAAAATTGTGATTTTTTTCATGATTGGAACAACAAAATTGTACCCGTTTTTGTCCCCTTTTTGGAATATGATGTGTAAAAACATCAATAGACACTATTTGAAGGTAGAATATAATTTTTAATTTTAAACGCTTAATTTTACCCGAATGGATATCTTATCATACCTGTTAGAACTCTTGCAGCAACGCAAAGAAGTTGGTATTACCGGCTTGGGCACCTTTTATAAAAAGAAATACCCTGGAAGATACGATAAGGAAAAACAAACGTTTTTACCTCCGGGCTATACCCTTCAGTTTTCTAGCGATTTAACCGAAGAAAAGGCGCTGGTAGATTTTATTGTCGCTAAAAGGAATATCTCTAACGAGAGTGCCAATTATTACATCACGCAGTTTGTTGAAGATGTAAAGCAAAAACTGGAACTTAACCATGAGGTCGAATTAGAAAATACCGGTCGTTTATTTTTTACTGAGCAGGGAATAAGTTTCGAACCGGTAAAAAACATGAACTATGGGTCTGAATTTTATGGACTTCCATCATTGGCAGAAACCGTAATTGAGGAAACAAAACCTGGTTTACCTCAACAAGAGGAAGAAGTTTTCGACGAAATTGCCGAAGCACCCGTTGCCCCTTCTCCTTTCGAAAACAAGTCTTATCAGCCTCCTGTTATTGAGAATATCGAACTTGATGAAGTTAAAGATGATCTTAAAAATACTTTAAAACATTCGGAAGAGGTTGTTGAAGCACCGGAATTTATAAAGGAACAACACGAAGAGCATCCAAACCGTTTTGGCCATACACCAGAATCGGAGGTAGAAAACATAGCTGCTGAACAACATGCAATAGAAACACCTGAATCTGCTGAAACACATGAGGAAGTAGCAAATACTATTGAAGAAGTAGCAATACCAGAATCGGTTGTAACACAACACGAAGAACACCCTAACCGTTTTGGTCATACGCCAGAATCAGAGGTAGAAAATATTGCTGCAGAACAACATGCTATAGAAACACCTGTATCTGCTGAAACGCAAGAGGAAGTAGCAAATACTATTGAAGAAGTAGCAATACCAGAATCGGTTGTAACACAACACGAAGAAAACCCTAACCGTTTTGGCCATACACCAGAATCGGAGGTAGAAAATACTGCTGCTGAACAAGATGCGATAGAAACACCAGAGGCTGACGATACACTAGAAGAAGTAAAGTCCACAGAAAATACTTCAGTGTCTACAGAAACCAAATCAGTTGAATTACCAGAAAAAGTTATCCAGGAAAGCGAACGACCAGGCCGCTTCTCGCTTAGATCAGAACCGGAGGAACCAAAAACATACATCAATTTAGAAGAAGAGGCTAAAAATGAAGAACCTGTAATTGAGGCTCCGGCGTTTATAAAAGAGCAACATGCAGAGCATCCTAACCGTTTTGGCCATGACCCAATTGAACATGGAAACGAAGCGCGCCAAGGTATGTCTACCTGGTTGATGATTACAATTGCAATTTTAGCTTTAGCTGTTATTGCAGCGATAACCTTTTTGGTTAAGCCCGAATTATTTACAGGCAAAAGTACTGAAGCAATAAAACCAGCACAAGTAATTGTCGATTCGCCAAAGGTTGCTGTTGATACCTTAAAAGCAAAACAGGATTCAACAGCCAAAACAGATAGCATTTTAAAAGCCAATCAGGTTCAGAAAAAAACCGATACGGTTAAAAAAACAGCATCAAAACCTGTAGCCAACCCTACTGTAGAAACACCAAAAGAAAATAAAATTGTACCAAACACTGGTCCTTCTACGTTTTATGTTATTGCAGCATCCTTTCAATCAGAGAAAAAAGCACTTGTATTTATTAAGCAAATGGAAAAAATCGGTTTAAGTGCCGAAATCGCAAAAGTACCTGGTCGTTTAAAAAAGGTAAGCATAGCGAGTTTTACAACTGAAAAAGAAGCTAAAGAACAGAAAGATATTTTACAGAAAAAACTAAAAGGAAAAGGCTATTTCGTACAACAAAAATCTAACAACACACAACCATAATGATAACTTTATTAATTCAGGACACCACACAAGCATTACAAGACACAGCAAATGCGGTTAACCAAGCAGTAACACAGCCACAGCCAGAACTACATTTTATCGATCTGCTTTTTAAAGGCGGTTGGGTAATGATCCCCTTGGTTTTTCTTGCTTTTTTAGCCTTGATTATTTTTGTTGAACGCTATTTAACCATCAAAAAAGCCACTAAAGATGAGGCTAACCTCATTGTACAGATCAGGTCTTATATCCAATCTGGAAATTTAGAAGGCGCAATGTCGCTGTTAAGAAATAATAACTCTCCCCTTTCGCGGATGTTGCAAAAAGGTTTAAAACGCATTGGTCGCCCAATTAAAGATATTGAAGGCGCGATTGAAAACGTTGGTAAATTAGAGGTTTCTAAATTAGAGAAGAACATCAGTATATTGGGTATTGTTGCAGGTATTGCACCTATGCTTGGTTTCGTAGGTACAATTGTGGGGGTAATTACCATTTTCCACCAAGTATCAATAAAAGGTGCGATTGAAATCGGTACTATCTCTGGTGGTTTATATACCAAAATGATTACTTCAGCAACCGGATTAATTATTGGTATCATCGCTTATGTACTGTACCACATTTTAAACATTATGGTTGAAAAAATCATTCTTAAAATGGAAACCGATGCAATTGATTTTATTGATTTATTAGAAGAACCAGGCAAATAATGAACTTACGTAAGAGAACAAAAGGATCGGTAGAAGTACATACTTCAGCGTTGAACGATATTATGTTCTTCCTGATGCTGTTTTTCTTATTGGCCTCTGCCGTGGTTAATCCTACAGTAGTTAAACTATTATTACCACAATCTTCAAGCGGACAGCAATCTACCGCCAAGAAAGCAGTTACGGTTACAATAGATGAAAACCTTAAATATTTCGTTGAAAAGAAACCGGTTAGTATTGAAGAATTAGAGCCTACGTTGGCATCATACCAAAAATTAGCACCAGATATGACCATTCTTTTATATGTATCGCGCAATGTGACATATCAGGAAGGATTTGTGGTAAATGATATTGCCAATAAACTGAAATTAAAACTTATTGTAGCCGTTGAGCCTAAAAAATAATGAACTACAAAGCACAAATACCTAACGAAGAAAATAATTACCCTAAAGCCATTGCCATAGCAAGCGGAATTATGGTTTTTTTATTATTGATCAGCTTTTTTATAGTGATTGGTTCTTTCCAGCCACCTGAAGAAGTGGGTATGGGCGGTATGGTTGTAAATTACGGTACTTCAGCAGAAGGAATGGGTGATGATTATACCAGCATTGAAGAGCCATCGGCTGATCCAAATGCAAATGGCAAGCCACCAGAAAAGGTAACACCAGAAGAAAAAGTTACACCAACTACCTCTACCGAAAGTAGCGATAAAGAAGTGCAGACACAAAATACTGAAGATGCTATTGCCGTAAATACTAAACCTACAAAACCAACTAAAGCAGCACCAACTCCGGTAACAGAAGACAAGCCGGCCAAACCGGTAATTAACCAGAATGCACTTTACAAAGGCAAAAAAAATACTGGTCAGGGGCAAGGAGACGGCACCGGAAAAACACCAGGTAACCAGGGCGATAAAGATGGCGATCCATTGGCTTCTAATTATGGAGAAGGTGGTTCCGGAAATGGTAATGTACAGTTATCATTGGCCAGCAGAAAATTTATCGATATCCCAAGGATACAGGATGATGGGCAAAGTGCAGGAAAAATTGCCGTTCAAATCCGGGTTGATAAAAATGGTAAAGTGGTTCAGGCCCGTGCGGGTGCAAAAGGCACTACCCTATCTGATTTAGCACTCTGGAGAAAATGTGAACAGGCTGTTTTAGGTGCGAGTTTAAATAAACTGGAATCAGCTCCCGATGTACAAACCGGAATTGTGATGTTTAACTTCAAAGTGAAATAAAAAATAAATTAAATAACCAAGGTCTGTGTCTTCACAGACCTTTTTTGTTAATATAAATATTTCCCTTGCCATGGTCTGTGTCTTCACAGAACACCACCTAGACTTCAGAAGTTCTCCCTCCCCCAAATCCCAAATTTCAAAACTTCGGAAGTCAATCTCATTTGAACTTCAAACGCCAATCCATTATATTTGACGCAAATTATGAACTACCAACAAACGCTTGAATTTTTATACAGTAAACTCCCGATGTTTACCCGCGTTGGTGCCTCTGCTTTCAAAAAAGATTTAACCAATACCATTATTCTTTGTGAGGCTTTGGATAATCCGCAAGATAAATTTAAGAGTGTCCATGTAGCGGGCACTAACGGTAAAGGATCTACATCACACATGTTAGCATCAGTATTGCAGGCACAGGGATACAAAACGGGGCTTTACACCTCTCCCCATTTAAAAGATTTCCGCGAACGCATTCGCATCAACGGAAAAATGATGAGCAAAACGGAAGTGGTATCGTTCGTAAAAGATCAACAAAAATTGATCGAAAAAACTGAGCCTTCTTTTTTCGAGGTCACCGTTGCCATGGCATTCGATCATTTTGCCAAACATCAGGTAGATGTAGCTGTAATCGAAGTGGGTTTAGGCGGAAGGTTAGATTCTACCAATATCATTACACCACAAATTTCGGTCATCACCAACATCAGCCTCGATCATATGAATATGCTGGGCAATACCCTGTCCGAAATTGCAGGTGAAAAAGCAGGCATCATTAAAAAGAATATTCCGGTAATAATTGGCGAAACCCAGGAAGAATCGGCACCGGTTTTTATCAAAAAAGCCAAAGCTGAGGGCGCTCCTATTGTTTTCGCTGATCAAGTGTTAACTGCCCAGGATTTTAAAATAAAAAACAGTAAACTTTCTTTATCCGTTTATCAGGATGGTAAAATCAAATACAAAGATCTTCAAAGCGACCTTACCGGTGTTTATCAGTATAAAAACATCCTAACCGTTTTAGAAACTCTGGCAGTACTGAACGAGAAAACTGAAATAAAAACCGATCAGGAAAGTATTTATAAAGGAATAAGCCAGGTAAAAAAACAAACCGGTTTGCAGGGCCGTTGGCAAACTTTATCTAAAAATCCTTTAGTCATCTGCGATACCGGCCATAACGAAGCGGGAATTAAGGAGGTAATCAAAAACATTACACAAACTCCATATCAAAACCTGCACATTGTTTTCGGTATGGTAAACGATAAGGATATTTCGAAAGTGTTGTCTCTTATGCCAAAAAATGCCATTTATTATTTTTGCAAACCTGATTTAGAACGTGGTTTAGTTGCTAACGCACTAAAAGAACAGGCGGCAGCATTTAACTTAAACGGATACATTTATGCATCAGTTGCCGAAGCAAAAGCATCTGCTATTCAGGCAGCCGGCACAAATGACCTTATTTTTATAGGTGGAAGTACATTTGTAGTGGCCGAAGCGATATAAAATCTTTACATAAACTTCAAATTAGCTTTATCTAAATTGATTACTTTAGCCATTTAACTAAAACACAATGAATAAAATATCCCGTTTAATCTTTACCATTTCTATTTTTTCGATCTCACTTTCCTCAGCTCAAACCAAAAAACCTACCGCAGTACCTTCAAAAGCATTTCCAGCTGAGGTTGCACGCCCTAAATTGGTGGTTGGCTTAGTGGTCGACCAAATGCGTTGGGATTATTTATACCGCTACTATAACCGCTATAGCAATGGCGGATTTAAAAGATTAATCAACGAGGGTTTTTCTGTGGAAAATACCTTCATCCCCTATACCCCAACTTATACTGCATGTGGCCATACTTGTATTTACACGGGTTCCGTTCCGGCTGTTCATGGTATTATCGGTAACGATTGGTACGATCCTGAAACCAAAAAGAGTGTGTATTGTACAGAGGATTCTTCGGTATCTACTGTTGGCAGTACCCCGTCATCAGAAGGTAATATGTCGCCAAAAAATATGCTAACCACAACCATTACAGACGAGTTGAGATTAGCCACTAACTTTAAAGGCAAAGTAATCGGAATTTCATTAAAAGATAGAGGTTCCATCCTTCCGGCCGGCCACGCGGCAAATGCAGCATATTGGTACCAGGGTAGTACCGGAAACTGGATTACCAGCACCTATTATATGAAAGAAGTGCCCACCTGGATTGCCGATTATAATAAACTGAAACTAGCGAACAAGTTTTATGCAAAAAACTGGGAAACTTTATACCCCATCAATACCTATGTAAACAGTACCAAAGATGAGAATGCTTACGAAGGTAAATCAAGCACATTTCCACACCAATTAACGCAAAACGTTGATAAAAATTTCGATGCCATCAGAAGCACCCCTTATGGCAATACCATTACTTTAGATCTGGCCAAATTAGCCATCCTATCAGAAGATTTAGGTCAGGATAATATTACAGATTTCCTGGCGGTTAGCTGCTCATCTACCGATTATGTTGGTCATGCCTATGGTCCGAACTCTGTAGAAGCAGAAGATACTTATTTACGTTTAGACAAAGATTTCGAAGAGTTTTTCAACTACCTGGATAAAAAAGTAGGTAAAGGAAATTATACCGTATTTTTAACTGCTGATCATGGAGCTGCGCATGTACCAGGTTTTATGCAGGAGAACAAATTACCTTCAGGCGTAGTGAGTGACCATGATATCGCAGACAAATTAAATGCTTACTTAAATGATAAATTTAAAGTAAATAATGTGGTTTTAAGATCGATGAACAACCAGATCATTTTCGATCATGATAAAACCGACAAAGGTGATGTGAGTTTCGATGTAATTAAATCAGCATCAGTAGAATTCTTAAAAAGGTTAGATGGTTTCCAGAATGCAGTTGATATTGCTAAAATATCACAGGCTACAATTCAGGAAATCCAGAAAAAAATGATTACCAACGGATACAATGCACGTAGAAGTGGTGATATCTATTATGTTTTACAACCAAACTGGTTTAACGGTAGCAGTACAGGTACAACCCATGGAAACTGGAACCCATACGATTCACGCATTCCATTGGTTTTTATGGGCTGGGGAATCAAATCAGGCGCTTCTAATAAAACACATTACATGACCGATATTGCACCAACGCTGGCTGCGCTGCTCCATATTCAGATGCCAAATGGTAATGTTGGAGAACCAATCACAGAGATTACAAACAAATAATTTAAGGAAACTATGCTCACCAGCATAGTTTTTTTGTTTATAGATATTTAGAATGATAGCTTACCACTAACATGAACTTAGTCGACTTAGGTGGTAGAAAAACGGAAACAACTAATTATTCTCAACCAACTTAGTCACCTTAGCACACCTAAGATTATATACACTGATTTCGCATTGAGCTTATATGGTCTCAAATGTCTTATATGGTAAAAAATAAACTATATTTTATCTTAACATCATGTCAACATACACCGCTACCAAACTTACGCCCATGCTCGAATCTCATGATATGCAAGAAACGCTAAAATTCTATACCGAAATTTTAAACTTCACCTGTGCATCAAAATTCGACGACCTGAGTTGGTTAACCCTCCGCAAAGATGAGATAGAAATCATGTTCTGTAGCCCTAACGAGCATCGCAATATACCAAAACCGATCATGAGTGGTTCACTTTACATTAAAACAAACGAGGTAACAGCACTCTGGGAAAGTTTAAAAGATCATTGCAAAATTTGTTATCCGCTTGAAGATTTTGACTACGGCATGAGGGAGTTTGCCATTTACGATAATAACGGTTATTTACTGCAGTTCGGGCAAAATTTGTAACTGAACCAAAAGCCATAACGGTATAGGGTATTCATGCTTTAAGCTGCTTAATTTAGTACATTTGCATACCAAATATATTTGGAAACAATGATCGGTAACCAGAGCATACCGATCGTTAAAATCCTATAGTATGCAACAATTAGAAATCTATAAGCCTAAAAATAAAATCCGTTTTGTAACCGCTGCATCTCTTTTCGACGGACACGACGCCACCATCAACATTATGCGCCGTATCCTCCAATCTTCAGGTGCTGAAGTCATCCATCTTGGCCACAACCGATCGGTTGATGAAGTGGTAAACTGTGCCATTCAGGAAGATGTTCAGGGCATTGCAATGACCTCCTATCAGGGTGGACACATCGAATACTTTAAATACATGCACGATCTCCTGCAAGAAAGAGGTTCAGGACATATTAAAATATTTGCAGGTGGTGGTGGCGTAATCTTACCTTCTGAAATTGAAGAACTCCAGGCTTACGGAATTTCTAAAATTTACTCTCCTGATGATGGCCGTAAGATGGGGTTGCAGGGCATGATCAATGATATGCTGATCCAAACCGATTTTGTTACCAAAGCCAATATCACTAACGAGCTCGAAACCATTCCAACAAAAGATATTAAAGCCATCGCCGGAGCCATTACCGTTGCAGAAAATGATCCTGAAGGTGCCCAGAAATTTGTTGATGAATTAAAGAAACTCTCCAAAAATAATACCGCCCCTATTTTAGGGATTACCGGAACTGGCGGTGCCGGAAAATCGTCTTTAGTAGATGAGCTGGTTCGGCGTTTTTTGGTAGAAGTGAAAGATAAAACTTTAGCGATCATATCAGTAGATCCATCAAAAAGAAAAACAGGAGGTGCGTTGCTTGGCGACCGTATCCGCATGAACGCGATCAATAATCCACGGGTGTACATGCGCTCTTTAGCCACCCGTCAGGCTAACCTTGCTTTATCTAAAAATGTACAGGAAAGTATCGATATCTGTAAAGCAGCCGGTTATGATTTAATTATTGTAGAAACTTCGGGCATCGGCCAATCGGATACTGAAATTACCGAACATTGCGATGTTTCGCTTTATGTAATGACGCCTGAATTTGGTGCAGCTACGCAGTTAGAAAAAATTGACATGTTAGATTTCGCTGATCTGGTAGCCATTAATAAATTCGATAAAAGAGGTGCTTTAGATGCCTTGCGCGATGTGCGTAAACAATATAAACGCAACCATAATATTTTCGATGCCAAAGATGACGAAATTCCTGTTTACGGCACCATGGCTTCTCAATTTAACGATCCGGGAATGAACAACCTGTTTGTGGCCTTAATGGAACAGATTAAATTAAAAACCGGAACCGATTTTAAGGCCAAAATGGAGTTAACTTCCGATCAATCGGAGAAGATTTATATTATTCCACCTGATCGCATCCGCTACCTGGCAGAAATTGCCGAAGCAAGCCAGACATATAACGAATGGGTAGATAAACAATCTACCATTGCCCGTAAAATGTACCAGCTTAAAGGTGTAATCGATTTATTAAGCGAGAATAATTCCCCTCTTCCTGAGGGGGGTCCGCAGGACGGGGTGTCAAAAAGCCTAAATGCAACCTATGAATTCTTTGAAGAGCAATTAGATGGCGAATGCAAACGTTTACTCCGCCAATGGCCAGAAACCAAAAGAGCTTACAAAGAAGAGTTTTTCATTTATAAAGTCCGGGATAAAGAAATTAAACAACCTTTATTTTACGAATCACTTTCCAAATTGAATATCCCAAAAGTAGCCTTACCAAGATATGAAGATTGGGGTGATATTTTAAGGTGGCTGTTAACCGAAAATCTTCCAGGCGAATTTCCTTATGCGGCAGGCGTATTTCCTTTAAAAAGAGATGGTGAAGACCCAACCAGGATGTTTGCCGGAGAAGGTGGGCCCGAACGGACCAATAAACGTTTTCATTATGTTTCTCTAGGTCAGCCGGCGCACCGCTTATCTACAGCTTTTGATTCTGTTACCCTTTATGGCGAAGATCCACATATCCGCCCCGATATTTATGGGAAAATCGGAAACTCGGGTGTAAGTATTGCTACTTTGGATGATGCAAAAAAATTATACTCAGGTTTTGACCTTTGTGCACCATCCACTTCAGTATCTATGACTATCAATGGCCCCGCACCAATGTTATTGGGCTTTTTCATGAATGCCGCAATTGATCAGCAATGCGAAAAATACATTATTGAAAATGGTTTAACAGAAGAAGTTGAGGCTAAAATCGCTTCAATTTACAAAGCAAAAAATATAGAAAGGCCATCATACAATGGTGTACTTCCGGAAGGAAACAACGGCTTAGGTTTAATGCTTTTAGGTGTTACGGGTGACCAGGTTTTACCTGGCGATGTTTATGCCAACATAAGGGCAAAAGCAATCAGTTCAGTTAGAGGAACCGTTCAGGCCGATATTTTAAAAGAAGATCAGGCACAGAATACTTGCATATTTTCAACAGAATTTGCCTTAAGGATGATGGGCGATATCCAGAAATATTTCATTGATGAAAAAGTAAGGAATTTCTATTCCGTATCCATTTCTGGCTATCACATTGCCGAAGCTGGAGCTAACCCCATTTCACAACTGGCCTTTACCCTAAGCAACGGATTTACCTTTGTAGAATATTATTTAAGCAGGGGCATGCATATTGATGACTTTGCACCTAACTTATCTTTCTTCTTCTCCAATGGAATTGATCCTGAATATGCCGTTATCGGTCGCGTAGCCAGAAGAATTTGGGCCAAAGCCATCAAGAATAAATATAAAGGGAACGATCGTTCACAGAAGCTTAAATACCATATTCAAACCTCTGGTCGTTCGTTACACGCCCAGGAAATCGATTTTAACGATATCCGAACCACCTTACAGGCACTATACGCCATTTACGATAACTGTAATTCACTTCACACCAATGCCTATGATGAAGCCATTACCACGCCTACCGAAGAATCGGTTAGAAGGGCAATGGCAATCCAACTGATCATTAACAGGGAATTAGGCCTGGCCAAGAATGAAAATCCGCTACAAGGCGCTTTCATTATAGAAGAGCTGACTGATCTGGTTGAAGATGCTGTTCTCACCGAATTTAAACGTATAAACGATCGCGGTGGTGTATTAGGTGCGATGGAAACCATGTATCAACGCGGAAAAATCCAGGAAGAAAGTTTGTATTATGAAACCCTGAAACATACCGGCGAATATCCAATTGTAGGTGTAAATACCTTTTTAAACAAAAATGGCTCGCCTACTATTGTTCCCGGCGAAGTAATCCGTGCTACTGAAGAGGAAAAGCAGTACCAGATTTCGGCATTGCAGAAATTTCAGGACCGTAATGCAGACCGTTCAGCAGATTTACTGAAACAATTGCAAAAATCAGCCATTGCAGGCGATAACATCTTCCAACAGTTAATGGAAACCTGTAAAATCTGCTCTTTAGGTCAAATTAGCAAAGCCCTTTACGAGGTAGGTGGACAATACAGAAGAAACATGTAATAAAAAAAGCCCTTATCGATTTGATAAGGGCTCATATATTTTATAACTAAAGATTTAAATATCCTAGCCAGCAATCCAGCTAAATTTATAATCAATGGTTGGTGTTTTCATACGCTCTGCAACACGTAATAAACGCGAAGGTAAAGCCATAATATAATCGCGGGCTTTTTCACCAGCCTCATTTAGATCGCGCATCCCTTCAATTTTCCAGTCTTCAATCAACTGTTGCATAATTTCAACATAATCAATTGCGGTATAAACGCCTAAACGCTGTGCAGCGTCGGTAAAGTGACCAAAAGTCTGACCGATCTTTAAACCTACCTCACGTAAGAAATGTGCTGGCATTACAATTTTCTGGCGCATCATATCTTCAAAAGCTAACATCGCTTCATTAGGATCAACCTCAAAAATGCGGTTCATGAAATCTTTATAAGCCTTAGCGTGTCTGGCTTCATCAGAAGCAATCACACCACACATTCTAGACAATAAAGTATCGCCATCCTTTTTAGCTAGAGAAGCTACCCTTCTATGCGAAATATTGGTTGCCATCTCCTGGAAAGAAGTATAGATAAAGTTACGGTATGGATCATGACCAGTTCCGATGTCGAAACCATCAGCGATAAGATATTGAGTAGAAATTTCCATCTGACGCATATCTACACGACCTGACAGATATAAATATTTATTTAACAAATCACCATGACGGTTCTCTTCAGCAGTCCAATGTCTGTTCCATTTCATCCATCCACCATCTTCTTTCATGCTTGGACCCTGTACCATGGCTAACCACGATTCGTAAGTAGGCAATGCTTCTTCTGTAATCGTATCGCCAATTAATACGGCTACAAGATCGTAAGAAAGATCCTTTGCATTATCCCTTAATATTCTAATATCTTGATAAAATGTTTCGCTAGTAGAATCAGGAAGAAAATCAGATGGTTGCCAGTTAGTATCAATTGGTTTAAGATAGGTATCCATCATCTCCAGCATATACTTTTCTATATGCACCATTACTTCCCTTCTTTTATCTGCAAAAAAACTCATTATTTGTATTTATATATTGTTAACAACAAAGATAACCAAATATTGCGGCAAACCTTATGATATTAACATATTTAGCGCTAAATCAGTTTTAAATGTGATCAAAATCAGTAAGATACTCTTAAATGGCACACTATAGACTGTAGGTGATGAATTTAATATAATCAGTCTCAGCTGCTTTTTATTTTTTTGGAGCGCAGTTTTCTTGTGCATTTAGCTTGCGTTCGGTCCTGCTGTACGCTCAATCCTTTTGGGAAATCATTCTAACATAAGCAATCGATT